>JALVUH010000182.1 GCA_027035735.1 Nautiliaceae bacterium | reverse complement strand
TTGAGAATGTTTATTATGTTAAGTAAGAATATAATTAAAATTTTGAAAATTTGAAAAATTTGACAACTATTGCTGTTTTGACTATAAACTTATTAAAATCAAAGTTTCAAATTTTAAATAATATACTTATAACTATTTGGAATAAAATTTTAAGGATTAAAAATAAAACAAATTAAAAAATGTTTAAGTTATATATTTTTTTCTATTTATTTTATTTTTGAAGAGATAGTAATTAAAAGTGCTAAAAAATTGCTTATTTTTATAAAAAGTTTTGATTTATATGAAAAAATTATGCTCTATATTGAGAAAAGCAATGATTTTATCTTACTTTTTTCTTTTGTTTTTATAGTAGTTTTAGCAGAAACATTGGCAACAATTGGAGTTTTTTTAGCAGCAAAAGGTTTTATTGTTTTAGGCATATTTTTTTATATTTTAAAAATTATAGTCTACATTCCAAGTATCGATATCTTTAAAAGAAACAAAGAAAGACTTTTGAAATATAAAATTATTCAAATAGGACTTTTTATTTATGAAAAAATAGAAAACAATCCTTTATTTTTAGAATTAAAAAGAAAACTAAAAAACTTCAAATATATTATTTTATCGTTATTTAAAGATTACAAAATAAAATTTATCAATTTTTGGAGAAATTTATGGAAAACATAATTCATTTTTTAGTAAATACAATAGGACAATGGGGGTATATTGGAATTTTTCTTTTGATGTTTTTAGAGAGTAGTTTTTTTCCGTTTCCAAGTGAAGTTGTAATGATTCCAGCTGGATATTTAGCCTACAAAGGTGAAATGAATCTATTTTTAGCAATTATTAGCGGAGTTTTAGGCAGTATTAGTGGAGCTTGGTTTAATTATTTAATAGCTTATAAATTCGGCAGAAAGTTTTTAGAAAAATTCATTTCAAATAAAAAATTAAACAAACTTGATGAATTTTTTGAAAAACATGGACATATTTCTACTTTTAGCGGAAGGTTAATTCCTGGGGTTAGACAATATATTTCTTTCCCAGCAGGTCTTGCTAAAATGAATGGAATTATTTTTACATTTTTTACAGGACTTGGCAGTTTAATTTGGATACTCATTTTAGTTGGGCTTGGATATTTTATAGGACAAAATCAAGAACTTATTCATAAATATTTGAAAGAAATAACAATTGTAACTTTGATTATTCTTGGAATTGTTATTTTTGTTTATTATAAATATCACAAAGCAAAAAATGATAATAAATAAAATTGATTTTTACATAAGTTCAAATATTCATAATTTATACAATCCAATTCTCAATAAAATAATGATTTTTATTACTTATATAGATAATCCTCTACCAGTATTTATTCTTTCGGTTATTTTAACAGCTTATTTTATTTATAAAAAAATGTTTTTTGAACTAAAATTTTTTATCGTTTCTATGTTAACATCCTCTATATTAGTTTTTATAATTAAAAACATAGTCCAAAGACCAAGACCTATTCACAAACTAATTGAAGTTAGTGGATATTCTTTCCCATCAGGACATGCTACTATAAGTACAACATTGGCATTAAGTTTATATTTAATTTTTAAAAATAAAACTTCTTATAAAAATCTTTTATTATTGTTTACAATTGCTTATCCTATAATAATATCCTTTACAAGAGTATATCTAAATGTCCACTATTTAAGTGATGTATTATGTGGAATTGTGCTTGGAAGTGTTTGTGTTAGTTTAGTATATATAACATTAAAGGAAAAGAATGAAGCCAAAATATAATATTTGGAAAAATTTTACTTATGCCATAAATGGAGGTAAAGAAATTTTAAAAGAGAAGGCTTTTCAAATAGAAATAAGTGCTTTTTTTATAGCAATTATTTTACTTTTTTTATTTTCATATCCACTATGGGCTAAATTGTTTATGTTTGCTTCATTATTTATACCTTTAATTGCGGAAGCTTTTAATACAACAATAGAAAAAGTAGTAGATTTAGTTACACAGGACTATCATCATTTAGCAAAACACGCAAAAGATATCGCGGCATTTGGAGTATTTTTAAGTCTTTTTGTGCCTATTCTAATATGGCTTGGATTTATAACTTATTTTAAAGGATTTTAATGAATAAAAATATTATCTATTTAGGGTTAGTTAGTTTTTTTACTGATATGGCAAGTGCTATGGTTACTACAATATTGCCTTTATATGTAGTTTATATTCTTAAAGACGGAGTTGATAAATTAGGAATTATTATAGCCGTTGCTACATTTATTTCATATGCTTTTAGAATTGTTTTTGGAATAGTAAGCGATAAATATCAAATTGTTAAACCTTTTGTTGTATGGGGTTATTTAATTTCAGCAGTTACAAAACCCCTTTTAGCTTTTACGAATACTTGGCAAGAAGTAGCTCTTTTAAGAGCAACTGAAAGAATAGGTAAAGCCATAAGAAGCGCTACAAAAGATAGGCTAATCTCTTTTTATTCTGGTAGTAAAAGTGGTAAAGGATTTGGAATTCATAAAATGCTTGATATTGCGGGAGAAATGACAGGAGCAATTATTGCTTTTTTAGTTCTTTTTTATATTGGCAAGAATATTGAAGTTTTTAAAGGATTATTTTTAGCTACTCTTATTCCAGGAATTATTGCTGTTATTTTAGTTATTTTTTTTGTAGATGATGTGCCTTATACAAAAAAAGAACAGACAAAGCTTGATTTGAGTAAAGATAAAAAGCTATTATCATTTTTATTTATCTATTTTGGATTTATGTTTTTTATGTTTAGTAATGAATTTTTTATTATAAAAGCAAAAGAAGCTGGTTTTTCTATGACATTTATTCCTATTTTAGTGATTTTACTTAATTTTACTCAAACTATTACAAGTTATTATTTTGGAATAATGGTTGATAAAATAGGAACTAAAAAAATAATGACTCTTTCTTATTTTTTTGGAATTATTTCAATGATTTCAATTTATTTCAATTTTATAATTTTAGGATTTATATTTTTAGGTTTATTTTTAGTTTCATCTCTCAATTCTATAAGAAGTTTTATCTCAATAAATGCTGAAAATAAAGCAAGTGTTTATGGAATATTTTATGGAGGTGTGGCTATAAATAGCTCTTTTGGGGCAATTATAATAGGACAAATTTGGGAAAAATTAGGAGAAAAATCAGCTGAAATATTTAGTATAAGTGGAATATGTATTATTTTTGTGTTATATTTGATATTTAACATCAATAGAAAATAATGAGATAATTATTTTTATCAAAAAACTATTTTACATATACTCCACTTCAACATAATATTTTTTATTTCTTTTTTTTGAATTTTCAATAATGTCTTTAATCTTCTCAACAGGAAATACACCTATATAATCTGGCTCTTTATCATCAAAAATAGGCAAATAATAATCTTTCTCTTTGTAAAAATTTATCTCAATTTCTTCTGTATTATCAGGAAGATTATCACCAAACATTTCTTTAAGCCAAAACTTATCATATTCATCTAATTCGATTACAGGCTCTATATCATTAGTGAATTTAACATAAGTAATTTTCATTTTGCTCCTTATAATATTGAGATATTATCTAATTTAGAAAAAATTTTAAAATAATTAAACAATATTACAATAATATCTTTTCATCCAAAACATAACCTTGAAATAAGTTATCATTTTTGATAACATAGCATTATGAAATGGCAAATATTATTTTTTAACGAAAAAGTAGAAAAAGAAACTTTAGAGTTCCCACCAAAAATTTTAGCAAAGTTGTTACATATTTTTGAGCTTATACAAGAACTTGGTCCTACAATAGGAGAGCCGTATATTAAGCACTTAGATAATGGACTTTTAGAGATAAGGGCAAAAGGTAAAGAGGGTATTGGAAGAAGTATATTTTGCTATCAAAAAGGACAAAAAATAGTGATATTACA
>JALVUH010000181.1 GCA_027035735.1 Nautiliaceae bacterium | reverse complement strand
ACTTAAATTCATCAAATTCTTTGTTTAAATATCAAGACATAAATATATCTTATCAAAATTTAAAAATAAAAGGAGACTTAAATTATTCTAAAATAGATATAAAAAAATTATCCATACCTTATAATATAATTTCTTCTTTATTAGATGCAAACACTACAATAAATATTCCTCAAAAGTACTTAAACTCTTATATTTTCATTCATAAATTAAATATTGGAAATTATTTAAATATAAAAAATTTTTATGAAAAACTTGTTTTAGATTTACAAAAAAAGTATATGTTTTTACTTAATTCATCTATTTTTATAAATTTAAATAATAAAACTATCTATTTTTACTCAATAAAAAATTTATTAAGATATACAATATTTAATGAAATTTTTAAAAGTGGAGAAATTATTATAAAACTTTTAAATAATAAAATAGATATATTCGCAAACACAATTATAAAATATCCTCTCATACTAAATCAAAAAAATCCAAATCATATAAAAGCAAATATTGAAATTAAAAATAACAATATCTTTATAAAAAATAAATTTATAATTAGTAAAATATTAAATTTCAATAAAATTTATACTTATATTCATAATATTGATATAGATTTAGAAGGTTTGATAAAAATAACAAATACTGTTCAAAAAGTTATTAATCAAATAAAAAAAACACCTTCAAAGAAAAATAATTTAATTCAAGTAGTAATTACATCTAGAAACACAAATTTTATATATAAAAATCACAAATTTTTAACAGATAAAGCAAATTTAATTTTTGATAAAGAAATCAAATTCAATGCTCAATATAAACATAGCTATTTAAAAGGATATACCAAAAATGGCTATTTATTAATTGAAGGTAAAAATTATAATAAAAAAGCACTTGTACCTCTTTTAAATTTTTTCAATCATTTTAATTATATAAATTTAGATTTTATATTAGTTCGCTCACCTGCAGATTTTTATACAGGAAAAATTTATATAAAAAAAGGATCAGTTAAAGATTTAGCAACTTTAAACAATATCATAGCATTTATTAATACAATCCCTGCTCTTTTAAGTTTAAATAATCCAGGATTTTCTGCAAAAGGATATAAAATAAAAAATGGTTACATTAGTTTTCTTTTCTATAACGATATTTTATATTTCAAACAAATTAAAATCAAAGGAACAAATATAGATTTATATGGAAAAGGATATGTAAATCTTAAGAAAAATTACATAAAAATGAAAATACAATCAATAATAAAAATAAAAATCAAAAAAATACCTATTATTGGAAAAGCTCTAAGTTATATTTTATTTGGTAAAGATGGATATTTACATGTTAATATTTTTGTAAGAGGAAATTTAAATAATCCAAAAATTTCAAAAGATATGGGAGGAGGAATAATAGAGACTCCTCTTAAACTCTTTAAAAGAATATTAACTTTACCTTTTAATTTATTTTAATTATTTTTTCTCTTCATCATTTGGAACTAATACTAACTGATAATTCTCTCTTCTAATTACTACACTTCTATTTCTTGGAATTTGTCCTTGTTGCCTTTTTAGAGCTTCTATTTCTTTTTGAAGCTCTTCAATCTCTTCTTTTAATTGTAAAATAATTTCAACTCCTGCTAAATTTACACCTAAATCTCTTACTAAAGAAAGAATTAATTTTAATCTATCAATATCTCTTTGAGAATATAATCTCATTTTACCCTCGGTTCTACTCGGTTTAATAAGTCCTTCTCTTTCATATTGTCTAAGAGTTTGAGGATGAATATTTAAAATTTTACTCACTACACTTATTAAATATACTGGTTCATCATAACTATACATGATTCACCTCCTTTCCCTGCTATGCAGGATTATTCTGGTAATTTTTCTTGCATCATTTTCGCAAGTTCAGGATCTAATTCTTCAACTTTCGGTAAAATAGGTCTAAGTTCAAGATATAAGTCTCCATTTTTTACACCATATCCTCTTACTCTCAATTTTTGACAACATTTAGAATTTTTAGGAACTTTTACATTTATATGTCCTTTAAATGTATCAACTCCTATTTTACCACCAAAAATCATAGTTTTAAGTGGAACATCTATTTTTTTATATAAATCATCTCCTTTTCTTTCCCACTCATTTGAAGGAGTAACTTCTACTTCTAAAATCAAATCTCCTCTTTTACCTTGAAAAGTTTTACCTTTACCTCTAACTCTTAATTTTTGACCAGTTCTTATACCTTCTGGAATTTTAACCTTAATAGTTTCTCCATTATAATTAATAGGTAAAACTCCCCCTTTTACTGCCAAATCAAATGGAACTTGTATTTTCGCATGAACATCCAAATCAGGCTCAAAACCTCCAAATCCCTCAAATCCAAAGCCGCCAAAACCTCCAAAACCTCTACTTCTACCAAATCCTCCTCCAAATATTTGGGAAAGAATCTCTTCTAAATCTACATCTTTATGCTGTCTATAAAAATCTTGGAAGTTTTGACCATTAAACATATTATCACCCATTGCATCATACTGCTTTCTTTTTTCAGGATCTCCCAAAATTTCATAAGCAGTATTTATTTCTTTAAACTTTTCTTCACATTCTGGTTTTTTACAAATATCTGGGTGATATTTCCTTGCTAATTTTCTATAGGCTTTTTTTATTTCATCTTGGGTTGCATTTTCGCTAACTCCTAAAACTTCATATAAACTTTTACTCATCTCCCCTCCTTAAAATTCACCTATTTTTGGATATTGTATTATACAACAAATTTGAGTGAAAGTCAATCAATTATTCTAATACTAAAACTCGTAAATAAAATATAATTAAATTTATTATTAATAATAAATTAAAAATATCAACTGAATTTTTATAAGAATTAAAAAGAGAAAAATTAAAGGAATTTTTGAAGAATATTTTGAAGTTTCTCTTTAATTTCTGCTAAAGCCTCTTTACTTTTTGCTTCAAATCTTGTAACAAGTACAGGTGTAGTATTACTTGCTCTAATCAGTCCCCATCCTTTTTCAAAAATAACTCTAACTCCATCCACATCTATAATCTCTTTTATGTGTAATTTTTCTTTATTTTCATTTAAATATTTTTTAAGTTCTTCAATAATTTTGAATTTTTTCTCTTCTGTTGTATTTACTTTTAGTTCATCCGTATTGTATACTTTAGGAAGTTTTTCAAATTCCTCTGAAAAATTAAAGCCTTTATTAATTAATTCTATAATCCTAAAAGTTACATAAATAGCATCATCAATTCCAAAATATCTATCATTAAAGAAAATATGTCCACTAACTTCAGCAGCTAAATCACATTTTTCTTTTTGAAGAAGTGTTTTTAAATTGCTATGGCCTGTTTTATACATTATGGCACGACCAATTTTATTAATCTCATCATACATAACTTGAGATGCTTTTACTTCACTAATTACACAAGGATTTTTCATATTTTTTGCAAAAAAATAAGCTAATATATCACCTTTATAATTATATTTTTGATCCAAAAATGCTATTCTATCGGCATCTCCATCATATGCAAAAGCATATTTTTTACCTTTTTTAAGTTCCTCTTTTACCCATTTTAAATTTTCCTCTTCAGTAGGATCTGGATGATGATTTGGGAAAGTTCCATCAGGCTCTTCAAATAAAATTTCATAATTTTTAATTTCAAGTCTTTCAAGCAAATCTCTTAAAACTACCCCAGCAACTCCATTACCACAATCAAATACTGCATTTAAATCAAGCCCTTTTAAATGAGAAAATTGATTTGTTAAATAATCTATATAATCTTTTTTTAAATCATAACTAATTATATTTTCATTATCTTCTATTTCTATATCTGAGTTAATAACTTCTTCACCTAAAGAATAAATATCATTTCCATAAAAAGGCTTTTTATTAATTGTAATCTTAAAACCATTATACTCTGGTGGATTATGTGAACCTGTGATTTGAATACTTCCTCCAATTTCTACTTTTCCAACTCCATCAATACAAAGTGGTCTAAAATTTGCAAAATAGTTTGCTCCTGTTGGAAGCATACCTCCACTTATTACTTTTTTACCTGCTTTATTAAGTCCACTTATAAGCCAATTATGTAGAATAGGAGAATGTGTTCTTGCATCATAACTTACAAAAACATAATCTTTATCTATTCTTTTACCCAAATAAAAGCCTATTTTTTTAACAATATCTTCTTTTAAATCTTTTTTATAAATTCCTCTTATATCATATTCTCTAAATATATGTTTCATCCTCTCTCCTTTTTATAATGTAACCACCACATTAAAGCAAATTTAGCTCCAGGGGTTAAAACAATATTTTCATCAAAAATAAATTTCTCAACTTCATCTGATTTGAGTTCAATTACTTCAATATCTTCATCTTCGAGTCCTCCACCTTCATTAACTTTATCTTGTTGTGTTACTTCAACATAATAAATTGTCTGTCTTGCCGCATTCGTTCCTACACTTGCCCATGTTGAAGTTATTTTCTTTAGCCTATCAACTTTTACATCATATCCACACTCTTCTAAAACTTCTTCTCTTGCTATTTCAATATTGCACTTATCTTTATCACAAAGTCCAGCACAAAGTTCATAACTAAAGCCATCAGAGTTTTTAAGATATACAGGAAGTCTAAATTGCTTAACTAAAATAATTGAATCAAGGTCAATGTCATAAATAAGCACTGAAACACTATCCATTGAGGAGCATACTTCCCATCTTTTATCTTTATCTTTGTATTTATAAAACACTTCTTTTAATTCTAAAAATTTTCCTTTACATAAAGTATTTATTTTTTTAATATTAATCATCAAAAAGTCCTTTCTCCTTTCTTTCATTAAGCTCAATATCACAATCAATCAAAGCCGCAAAATTAAATTTATTCTTCAAATAATTTTTATGATATTTATCCACTACTATTGTATTTGCATGTTTTGTATTTTGAATAATATAATTTAACTCATCTATCAAAAATTCATCATTTTTTAAATTTGTAATTAATACTTTTTCACTTTTTCCATACTCTACTTCTTCAAAATTTGAATTTATAAATATAGGTTTAAATCTTTCTATTTCAAACTCAAGAGTATATCTTAAATTATTACTCTCAAAAAAATTAAGAGCTTTAGAAAAATTCTCTTTATACACATATGGCAAATTAAGCTCATTTCCTTTATATTCACTCTTAAATAAACTTTTCATAGTTAACATAATATTTTTACTATTTATTTCTTCTATATTTGCAAAAGTTTCTTGTATCTCTTTATTTGAAGTTACAATAAATTTTTCATTTAAATTAAGAGCTCTTAATAAATCTTGAAATTCATCCTCTATTACTACTACTTTTTTTTCTAAATTCATTGATTTTATTATAGAAGTTGTAATTTTATCTGTAGTATAAATTTTAGTTTTTAGATTTTCATATTTGAAAATATTAAATACTGCTTTTTTAAAATTTTCTACTTTTATCCAAGCTATTTCTTTATCTATTATTTCTACATTTTTATCTGTAATTATTGCATAAGCACCATTTCTTATTGCTTGTTTTATGTCTTCTTTATTTAATAAAAAAAAACAACTCCCCCTACTTACTTCTTCTACATCTGTGGTAAAAGAAACAACTTCACTAATATAGGGACGATTTAAAAGTTCGCCCCCTGTTAAATTAACAAGTGTTTCAATTTTCATATATTTCCTATTTTATTGGAGTTCCAGTTTTTTTCTTTTTCTCCGGTCTAATTAAACTAAATCCTTCTTTATCTTTTGCACCAAGAAGCATTCCCTCACTCATAATTCCCATCAACTTTGCAGGTTTAAGATTGCTTACAACACAAACTTGAGTTCCTACAAGTTCTTCTGGTTTATAATATTCCTTAATTCCAGCAACAATTTGACGAGGTTTTTCTTCTCCTACATCTACAAGAAGTCTTAGAAGTTTTTTTGATTTTTTAACTTCTTCAGCTTCAATTACTTCTCCTATTTTTAGCTCTACTTTAAAAAATTCATCAATTGTAATTATGTTTTCAGGTTCTTTAGCTTTTTCTACTTTTTTCATTAAAGGTTTTTCAATTTTAGGAAAAAGCGGAGGAATTTTTTTAATTACAAAATCTTCTAGTAATTTTCCTTCATTTATCTCATTAAATTTTTTTGTATTTATCTCAAACCCAAGAGCATCTGCAATTTTTGTTGTTGTTTTTGGCATAACAGCGTGGAGATAAACAGCCACTATTGAAAGTAGATTTGCAATAAGACCAAGAAGAGCCATCGCTTTTTCATCTTCACCATTTTTCATAAGTTCCCAAGGCTTATATGTATCAATTGCTTTATTTCCAATACTTAAAATTTTCCAAAGCTCTTCAAGAAATTTATGAAGTTGCATTTTCCATATATATTTTTCTTCAATATCTTTTATAATCTCTCTTGCTTCATTTAACTCATTTAAGTAATATTTTTCAACATCCTTGCTACTAATTTTTCCATCAAAATATTTATAAGCCATTCCAATAATTCTATTTAAAAGATTCCCAAGGTCATTTCCAAGGTCATTATTTATTCTATCAATTAATGCCTTTTCACTAAAATCTCCATCAGCTCCAAAAGGCACTTCTCTTAGCATAAAATATCTAAAATTTTCAATCCCGTAAGCATCAGCAACTTCTTTTGGATTAATAACATTTCCTTTAGATTTACTCATTTTCTCACCATCTCTTGTCCACCATCCATGAGCTGCTATTTTTTTAGGAAGTTCATACCCTATACTCATCAAAAATGCTGGCCAATATACAGCATGAAATTTAAGAATATCTTTTCCTACTATATGAAGTTTTGCAGGCCAATATTTTTTTAATAAACTCTCATCTTCACTTCCATAACCAAGTGCAGTTAAATAATTAAACAAAGCATCAAGCCATACATAAATTACATGTTTTGGGTCATTTATTTCTTTTGGAAGTTTAATTCCCCATTCAAATGAAGTTCTAGTAATTGATAAATCTTTAAGACCCTCTTCCACAAATCTTATAACTTCATTTGCTCTTGATTCTGGTAAGATTGGTTTTTTTTCTTTTAACCATTTAAGTATTGCATCTTGATATTTTGAAAGTCTAAAAAAATATGACTCTTCTTTAATAATTCTTGTAGGTTTTCCACAATCAGGACAAAGTTCATCATTTACTAATTGGCTTGGTGCAACAAAACTCTCACAACTTACACAATAATGTCCTTCATAATAATCTTTATAAATATCACCTTTTTTATACATCTCAAGAAATGCTTTTTGAACACCTTTTATATGCTCAGGGTCTGTAGTTCTAATAAATTTATCATAACTTATTTCAAATTCATCCCACAAAGCTTTAAATTTAGCACTTATTTCATCTGCATACTCTTTTGGAGTTTTACCTCTTTTTTTTGCCGCTTCTTCTATCTTTTGACCATGTTCATCAGTTCCTGTTAAAAAAAAAGTATCTATTCCTTTAAGTCTAGAATATCTTGCAATTGTATCTGCAATGATTGTAGTATAAGCATGTCCAATATGTGGCACATCATTTACATAATAAATTGGTGTTGTTAAATAATATGTTTTGCAATCACTCATTATCTCCCCTTGTAAGTTTCTAAAACTCTATTTATCTCATATTCACTACCAAAGAAACATGGAGTTGTATCATGATAATGTTCTGCTTTAAGAGTCAATAAATCATTATATCCATCAACTCCAAATCCTCCTGCTTTTTTATATACAAATGCAAATGGAAATACTTCAAAAAGTTTTCTAAGCTTTCCTTTTGGTTTATCTTCTGTCCCTGGATATGCAAAAAGTCCCCCACTTTTGAGCAAAATTTGATGCAAATCTGGAACCATTCCACCAGAATATCTAAGCCTATACCCTTCTTTAAATAAAGAATCAATCATCTCTTTATGATATGGATACCAATATTTTTGAGTTCCTCCAGGTCCAAGTATTTTTCCTTTTTTATCAAGTTTAATTTCTTTTACAAATTCAAACTCTTTTGTTTTTTCATTTAATCTAAATAATTCAACCACATCTCTTGCAACAACCATCTCAACTCTTGGACCATATACTACATAAGCCGCTGCTTTGATATCTTCTCCATTATATCCATTTTCATATATTCCAAAAATACTTCCTACACTTAAATCAACATCAATTAAACTACTTCCATCAAGAGGATCATAAGCTACTAAATATTTTCCTTCATTTTTTTTAACAGGTGCTTCTTTTTCTTCACTCATTATCTCTTTTACGCTTGAAGTAGCTAAAAGATATTTTTCCACTATTTCATCACTTATTACATCAAGCTTAACTTGAACATCTCCACATGCATTTTGAGTATCCATTTTACCTGTATCTTTTGTTTTGATAGCTTCACTAATTTCTAATGCTATTTTTTTTATACTTTCTATAATTTCTGTCATTTTCTCTCCTTATATATCAACTGCATTATTCAAAACCCACTCAATTATTTCATCTATGTTATTTAAATCAAGCACTTCAATATTTGAAGGAATTTTACTTCTATCTATGCTCTCATCAATGGCTACAGCTTTCACATATCTAAAATAACTCTCATCAATATCGCCTCTAAATACACCTATTCTAGGAAGTGGCAAATACTTAAGGCCTTCTACTAGCAAAATATCAAAATCATTTATCATTTCCACTATTTCATCAAGAGACTTTTGTCTATGAGAAAAGTAAGTAGTTCTTGTAGGAGATGTTACAACAACCTCTGCACCTGTAGCAAAAAATTTGTAACTATCTTTTCCAGGAGTGTCAAATTTTGCTTTATCTCCTGGATCATTTTTAATGATAGCTAACTTATAAGAGCTTATAAGTCTTTTTGCAATTTTTTCTATTAATGTAGTTTTTCCGGCATTGCTAGGACCGGTAAATGCAACAGCTTTTCTCAAATTAAACCTTTTTTAATGAAATTTTATCAATTTTTCAAAAAATTTTCTAAAACCTCATCTAAATCCTTACTTTCACAAATTTCAGCCACTAAAACTTTCCCTGTAAATTCATCATCTTTAATTTCCCAAAACATATAAAAATCAGGCTTTTTAGTTTTTATTTTTCTATACATTCTTCCATATTTAGATTCTTTTAATGGATTTTGTTCTAAAAGAAAATGATTTTTTTCTAAGACTATTCTTTTTAAGATAGCCCCACTTTTAGTCTCCACTTCTTCAAAAAAAACCATTTTATTATATAAAATTTTCATATATAACCTTTTATTTTAATTTTATCAAAAAAAGAAGAGGATTTATTAAATTTTAAATATAGAAATATTTTTTAAAAGTTCATCTGCTAAAGCGGCTATTTTTTCTACTCTTGTTTTATTTTTCATAATTGATTCTTCAGTCTCTTTTGAAGAATTATTGATTTTTTCAATTTCTAAAATATAAGACCTGATTTCTTTAACTATGTTTTCTAAATCTTTTACATTAAATTCAACAACCTCAACCACACCTTCCATATCAGATGTAACTTTTTGAATACTAACTTTTATAGTATTTGTTTCATTTACTATTTCATTTACTGTTTCTACATTTTTTTGCATTTGATTAGAAGAATTATCAATAGATTCAACTATTAAATTAATAGTAGCATTAATCTCTTCTAAACTTTTTTGAGTTCTCTCTGCAAGTTTTCTAACTTCATCAGCAACTACTGCAAATCCTCTTCCATGTTCTCCTGCTCTTGCTGCTTCTATTGCCGCATTAAGTGCCAACAAATTAGTCTGTTCTGCTATTTCTTTAATAACATCTAAAATACTTTTTGCTTGTTCAGCATCTTCAGATAATCTTTTTAATTGATTAGCAAGTTCAAATTCATTTTGAGAATTATTTTCAATTTTATCTATCGTATTAGTTATTAATGATACTGTTTCATTAAGATTTTGATTTGCTCTTATAATATTATCTTTTATTTCATTAGATTCAGTTACACTCTTTTCAAGATTCTCTTGAATTTTATCTGATTGTTTAGTTGTTTCTTCAATAATTTTTCTTTCATTTTCACTATTTTTAATAATTTTTTCAAAATCTTTTTTTAGATTTTCACTAACACTTTTATTTTCAATTGAAGAGTGATAAACTTTAAGCATAAAATCATGCAAAATATAAATAAAATCTCTTAAAGATTGTCTAATAGTAGTAAATTCATCTTTATCATCATAAATTCTAACTTCAATACTTAAATCTTTTTTTTCTGCAATATCAGATATTAAGTTTTTAAGAGAATTTACTTGCATAGAAATTTTTCTAGCTGCCATATATCCAAGAGCATTCATTAAAATTAATACAAAAATACTAAATGCAAGTTTTAAATAATACATATTTTGAATTTTAGCTGCATCTTCTACAACAATTTGAGCAATTTTATCATCAATTTTTTTATAAAGATTAATTTTTTTTGTAATTACACTAAAACAATACTGAGGATCAATTGTGAATTCTCCTGTCCTTTTTGCATGAACTGCTGCTTTTCTTATTTTTTCTACTTCTTTAAATACAGGATTTTGAAGAATTTGATAATAATACTCTTTCATCTCTTTATTAGCAAAACTTAAAAAAGTATCAAGATAAGCTTTTTGAGCAGAAACTAATGATACAAACTTATAATAATCTCCTGTATTAAATTTTTTTCTAGCAAAAATAGTAGTTAAAAGAGCCCTCTCAAGTCCTACTTTCTCTTTTGCTTTTAAAAAGCTTACATAAGAAACTAAATCCATAGAAATTTTTTGATTTGGAGAAAATTTAGCACTATCTGCAATAATACTTAAAATTAAAGCATTCATTTTGGTATACCATTTTACTGCATTTGGAATACTGATAGAGAGATTAGTAACTTCACTTCTAATATTAGGTAATTGTTGAAAATATTGTTTTAATAAGATTATTTTTTTGCGAGTTTCAGGAGGTAAATTATTAAGTCCTATTTTATTTATAAGAGCCAAAAATTTATGAATATCTGTATTAGTAACTTTTCTTTGAGATATAAGAAGTTTAGCAAATTTTTTACCTTCACTCCCAATATATCCTGCACTCATTCCTCTTTCTTTTTGAGTTTGATGTATAAGCAGTGCCAAACTTCTTGAAATTTTTATCATCACTTCTAATTGTTTTTTTACAATTGATTGTTTATAAGCATTTATTCCTTCATTGATTGTATAATAAATAATTGCAATTGAAGCAAATGCAATAATTAAAAAAAACGTAGCTTTTATAGAAAGGGATCTTAAAAACTTCATCTCAATCCTTTTTAAATTTTTTAATTAAAATTATACACAAATTTTATATTTTAAAATATTTCTCTTCAATCTCTTTTGAAGGAATTGGTTTAGAATAAAAATATCCTTGTATATAATCAACACCATTTTCAAATACAAAATCTCTTTGCTCTTTAGTTTCCACTCCTTCAGCAATTAATTTCATTCCAAGAATCTTACCAGTTTGAATAACAATTTTTGTTAAAGCTACATCCAATGAATTATTAGGTATTCCATCAATAAAGGTTTTATCAATTTTTAATTTATCAATATTTAAATTCTTTAATTTTGCAAAATTAGAATACCCAGTCCCAAAATCATCCAAAGAAATAGTAATTCCTAATTTTTTGACTTCTTTTAGTGTATTAATTACTAATTCACTATTTTTCATAATACTCTCTTCTGTTACTTCAATACCAAAATATTTAGTATCTAAATTATGTTTTTGAATCAAATCTTTTAACTTTTCAATAAAATTTTTACTCTCAAGCTGTTGCATTGTAACATTACAAGAAACAACTCCTGGATTAAAACCTTTATCTAACCAATTTTTAATTTGATTCATTACTGTATCTATCGTCCATAAATCTATTTTTTTAATAAATCCTTCATTAATTGCAATAGGCAAAAAAACTCCAGGAGAAATAATACCTTTTTGAGGATGATTCCAACGAATCAAAGCTTCCATGCCAGCTAAATTATCATTTTTATCTATTTGAGGTTGATAATAAATTTCAAACTGAGAAAAATCACCTTTTCTTATAAATTTTTCAAGTTCATGTTTTATTTCAATATATTCTTTTAAAGATTTATCTATTTCTTTATTATAATAAGCAATTTTAATATCTTTATTTTTTACCATTTTGGCACTCATAGCAGCTTTTGTAACTAAATCATTAAAATCCTCACTATCAACTTTATTAAAAGCAACACCAATTCTAATAGAAGGAAAAATTTCATTTGAATCAATATCTATATTTTTTCTTAATTTTTCATAAATTCTATTAACTAAAGCTTCAATATCTTTTTTATCTTTATAAGAGGCTAAAATTATAAATTCATCAATTTTACCTTTTCCTATAATATCAGATTTTTTAATGCTGTTTTTTAATCTACTTGCCAAAATTTTTATAAATTTATTAGCAATTTCAAATCCATACACTTCATTAATATTTTTAAAATCATTGACATCTACTACAATTACAGCCAATTTTTTATCTTTATTTTTTTCAAATTCTTTAGTTAAACATTTTCTATTTAAAAATCCGCTCAATGCATCAATACACTCTTTTTCATATTTTTCTTGCTCTAGTTTAATTAATTTATTTTCATATTCACTAAATTTTTTCAAAACAATATTAGTAACCACAAAAGCAAAAAAAGATACAAGAATAAATACTATACTAATAGTAATCAAAATTTTTTTAATTAAAAGATTTAATAATTTCTCTTTTTTTAAATTTAGAGCTATTAATTTTTTATTTAAATCTTGAAGATAAATACCGCTTCCAATAGTCAAATCAAGAGGCTTATAATACACAATATAAGAAATTTTTTGAGTAGGTCTTCCTAAAGGATTATAGCCAATATATTCTACATATGTTCCATTTGGATGTTTTAGAGCAGCTTTAATTAATTTTCTTAAAATATAAACTCCATCTCTTTTTAAATTCCATCTATTCTTACCTATAAGTTTTTTATCTATATGATAATAACAAACACCTTTTGAATCATGCACAAAAATATATCCTTTTTTACCCCATCTAAATGCATCAAATAGTGTTGCTATGTCATGTTTGATTTTATTTTTAATATATTTTTTAGCTTCTATTAAATAGATATATTTATGTTTTTCTTTTTTAAATACATAAATATATCTATTTGAATCTATTTTTAAAGGTTTAGAAGAGATTTTTAATATAACATTAGAAGGTAATTTATGAGTAAGCATATAATTTAAAATATCACTTAACTTTTCTTTTTCTTCTTTTAAAGCAAATTCATAATTATGCTTTAATACTTTTAATGCTGTATCAACTCTTTGTTTTGTAATGATTTTTAAATTTGTATAAAATTCTTTCTCAGTAGCTTCTTTTTCTTTTTTATAATATTTTTGAAAAGAAGAATAAATAATTCCTATACTTATTAAAACAACAAATAAAGTAGATATTATTGGAAACCATAAAATAATATTCTTATAAAAATTGTATTTAGAATCAACCCTTTTCATACTTAATTCTTTTTTAAAAAAAGTTTAACAAAAATCAACTTAACTTTCCAGTTGCTTTTTGAATAATTGGTATAAATTCCTCTTTTTTATAAACTTTTCCTCCCATACTAGCTAAATGCTCACTTGGAACTTGACAATCTACATATTCTATTCCATTTTGTTTTAACAAATCGCAAAAATAAATTAAAGCAAGTTTTGAAGCATCACTTTTTAAATGAAACATACTCTCACCACTAAAATATTTATTAATAGCCACTCCATAAAATCCACCTACAAGCTCCCCTTCATAATAGCTCTCTACTGAAATAGCAAAACCTAATTTATGTAATTTAGTATAAGCTTCTATAAAACTTTCATTAATCCATGTGCCATCTTCATGTTTTCTTTTTACATTAGCACAATTTCTAATTACTTTATCAAAATTAGTATTTATTCTAAAATCCCATTTGCTACTTCTTAGTTTTTGTCTAAGTTTTTTAGTTGTTTTGACTTCATCAGTTTTTAAAAGCATTCTTTCATTTAAAACAAACCAATGGAAAAGCCCTTCATCGTCTTGATACCATGGAAAAAATCCAAGAGAATATCCTTCAAGAAGTCTTTTTGGATGCAAATCATAACTTGCCCCAATAAATCCATCTTCAAAATTTTCATAAGGAGAAGGGAAAGTAAAATCATCAAGTAGATATAAAAGAGGATTATCACTTATTTTTATCATTTTTCTTCTTTAATGTAAATTTATCTTTTACAAAATCAATTTTTACTTCTCCTCCACTTTTAAGCTCACCAAAAAGTATCTCATCACTCAAAGGTTCTACAATATTTTCTTCAATTACTCTTGCAAGAGGTCTTGCTCCAAGTGATGGTGTATATCCTTTTTTAGCAAGCGCTTCTTTTGCTCTTTTTGTAAGAGTAATTTTTACTTTTTTTGCATCTAATCTATCTTGTAATTCATTAATAAATTTATCTACTACCATAAGCACAGATTCTTTACTTAGTGGTTTAAATCTCACAATTGCATCAAGTCTATTTAAAAATTCAGGTGCAAAAAATCTATGAATTGCTTCTTCCTTAAATTCACTAAATTCTTGCATAAATCCTAAATTTTGTCCTTCCCCTACTCCTAAATTACTTGTCATTATTAAAACTACATTTCTAAAATCTGCTTTTCTTCCATCATTATCCGTTAAAGTTGCATTATCCATAACCTGCAAAAGAATTTGCACAATATCTGGATGTGCTTTTTCTATTTCATCTAGCAATAATACCGTATGAGGCTGTTTTCTAATCGCTTCAGTTAAAAGGCCTCCTTTTTCATATCCAACATATCCAGGAGGTGAACCTATAAGTTTTGCAACTGAGTGTTTTTCTTGATATTCACTCATATCAAATCTTAAAAAGTTAATTCCTAAGATATTAGCTAGTTGTTTTGCAATTTCTGTTTTTCCAACACCTGTTGGTCCTACAAATAAAAAACTTCCAATTGGCTTATCTTCACGGGTAAGTCCTGCTTTTTTTCTTTTTATAACTTTTACAAGTTCTTTTATGGCTTTTTCTTGTCCAAAAACTTTTGCTTTCAAATTTTCTTCTAAATGTTTTAATTTCTCAACTTCATTTTGAGAAGCTGATTCTTTTGGAATATTTGCAATATTTGCAACAATTCCTTCAATATCGCTTTTTGTAATAAGTTTTTTACCTCTTATTTTAAATTTAGCTCCCGCTTCATCAATTAAATCTATTGCACTATCTGGTAAAAATTTCTCTCTTAAATATTTTTTAGCCAAAATTGCTGCCGATTTAATAGCCTCTTTTGAATATCTCACACCGTGAAATTCTTCATATTTAGGTTTTAATCCTTCTAATATTTTAATAGTATCTTCAATACTTGGTTCTTTTATATCTATTTTTTGAAATCTTCTATTTAATGCTTTATCTTTTTCAAAATAGTTTTTATACTCTTCATATGTAGTCGCACCTATACATCTAATTTCGCCTTTTGCAAGAGCTGGTTTAAGCAAGTTTGCAACATCCATTTTAGAATCGCCCGCAGCTCCTGCACCTACTATCATATGAATTTCATCTATAAATAAAATAGGTTCTTTTTCTTTTTTAAGCTCATCAAGTATTTTTTTAAGTCTTTTTTCAAACTCACCTCTATATTTAGTTCCAGCTATTAAACTTCCCATATCTAAAGCATAAATTTTTTTGTTTTTAAGAATTTCAGGAACTTCTCCTTTTGCTATTTTTTTAGCAAGACCTTCTACTACAGCAGTTTTACCAACTCCTGGTTCTCCTACTAATACAGGATTATTTTTTTTACGTCTTGCTAAAACTTGAATAATTCTATCAATTTCTTTTTCTCTTCCTATAACATCATCAAATTTTTTAGCCTCTTTTACCAATTCAGTAGCAAACTTGCTAAGAGCTGATTCTTTTTCTTCTTTTAAATTTTCAATCTCTTTTTCTAAATCTTTTATTTCAGTTACATATTCTACAATTTCTACTCTCTCAATTCCAAATTCTTTAAGTAGCTGATGTGTATAACTTGTTTCATCTTCAAGCAAAGCG
This sequence comes from Nautiliaceae bacterium, assembly GCA_027035735.1. Taxonomy (GTDB): domain Bacteria; phylum Campylobacterota; class Campylobacteria; order Campylobacterales; family Nautiliaceae; genus JALTBU01. The sequence goes on along the minus strand of JALVUH010000181.1, from coordinate 1,365 downwards.
ATAAAAAAATCAATCTCATCAGCTACAGGTTTTCTAATCCCTTGAAGGTGATTTATCATTCTCTCAGTTGCTTTATGAAATGCAAGAGTTTCTGTTGGATTAACTTCTACAGGGACTTTTTCAAGATATCTATCAAGATAGTAATCAAGTCCCCTTCTTACATAATCCACATCAACTCCCACATCTTCAAGAATTTCTCTTATATTTTTATTTTTTAACAAAATATAAAAAGCATGGTCTATTGTAATATACTCATGCTTTCTTCTTTTGGCTTCATTTATAATATCCGCCAAAATACGTCTTAAGTTTTCAGTTATATTCATCTATACCTCCTCTATTCTCGCCCTAAGTGGAAAGCCGGCAGAGCGGGCAAGAGTGTGAGTTCTTTCAACTTTCATCTGAGCTATTTCATATGGATACACACCCACACTTGCACTGCCTTCTCTATCCACTTTGAGCGTTAAATTTATAGCTTCTTCTTCACTTTTATGAAAAACAGTTTTTAATATTTCAATAACAAAATCAAAAGTGGTGTAATCATCATTTAAAAGCACCACTTTATAAAGTCTAGGAGTAATGACTTCAACATCATTTTCTACAACTACTTTAGTCGGCATTACTTTCTCCTATCATTTTCCACATTTCTTCTTCAGGAAGAATTTTAACTCCTAATTTTTTAGCTTTTTCAAGCTTACTACCAGGATTTTCTCCTACTATTAAATAATCAGTATGTTTAGACACAGAATTTGTAACATGTGCCCCAAGATTTTCAAGAAGTTCTTTAATCTCTCCTCTTGGTTTTTTCATAGTTCCTGTAAGAACTACTATCTTACCAGCAAAAGGAGAATTTTCAACCTCTTTTTTCTCAGGGTTTTTAGGTTGAATTAACTCTATTAATTTTTCAATTTTATCTTTATTTACTTTTATATACTCAGCTATTGATTTGACCATTTCAGGTCCAAAACCTTCTATTTTATAAAATTCTTCTGGTTTATGTTTGTAAAATTCAATTCCAAAAGTATCACAAATTTTTTTACTTGCAACTTCGCCTATATGTTCAATCCCCAACGCATTTACAAACCTCCAGCACTCAACACCTTTAACTTTTTTAATTGCATTGATTAAATTTTCTGCTTTTTTTCTTGCAAATCCTGGAAGTCTTTCAAGATCTTCTACTTTTAATTTAAAAAGGTCTGTTACATCTTTTACAAGACCTCTTTCATATAAAAGTTTTGCAACACTCTCTCCAAGCCCTTCAATATCTAAGCAATTTTTACTTGCAAAATAGATAATAGTATTTACTACCCTTGCGGGACATGCTAAATTTTGGCACTTAATTATTGCGCCTTCATCCAAAACCTCAGC
>JALVUH010000180.1 GCA_027035735.1 Nautiliaceae bacterium | reverse complement strand
TGTGAAGGTGGTAAAAAAATAGATGAAGAGGAATTTTTAAAAGAATTATATGAACAAATTCATATAGGAGGTGCAAGAGGTAACGGTACAGGTAGAAATATTCATCAAAGAGAATTAAATGAAGCTATAAAAATGGCAAATGCTATTTATGCAATTACATGTGAAAATAAATCACTTCAAGATGCAATAAAAATTTTAAGGGGGTAAAAATGAGTAAATTTATAAAATGGTTTAAAGAAATTGGAATTAAAGACACATCAGAAGTTGGAGGTAAAAACGCAAGTTTAGGTGAGATGTATAATCATTTAAGTCCGCTTGGAGTAAATGTTCCAAATGGATTTGCGGTAACTGCTACAGCTTATAAACATTATTTAACTCACAATAATTTATGGGAACCATTAAGCAAATTATTTGAAAACTTCAATCCTGATGATATTGATAAATTAAGAGAAGTTGGGAAAAAAGCAAGAAGCTTAATAATGCAAGGTGAAGTTCCAGAAGATTTAAAAAAAGAGATTCTTGATGGTTATCATGAATTACAAAAAGAGTATGGAGAAGATGTATCTTTGGCTGTAAGAAGCTCAGCTACTGCAGAAGATAGCCCAACAGCTTCATTTGCAGGTCAAAACGAAACATATTTAAACATAAAAGGTGAAGATAATTTGATTTGGGCATATAAAATGTGTCTTGCAAGTAACTTTACTGATAGAAGTATTAACTATAAATATGTTCATCATTTTGATCCAATGAAAGTTTATTTATCTGTTGTAATTATGAAAATGGTAAGAAGTGACCTTGGCAGCAGCGGTGTTATGTTTAGTATTGATACAGAAACTGGATTTAGAGATGTTGTATTTATTAATGCTGCTTATGGACTTGGTGAAAATGTAGTTCAAGGGACAATTAATCCAGACGCATTTTATGTGCATAAACCTACATACAAAAAAGGCTATAGAGCAGTACTTAAAAGAAAACTAGGAACCAAAGAAAAAATGCTGGTATTTAGTGATGAAATAAATCAAGCAAATTTAGCTGAAGAATTTACTAAAAATATTAAAACTCCAATTGAAAAAAGAATGAAATTTTCAATTACTGATGAAGAGGTTTTAACACTTGCTGATTGGGCTATGAAAATTGAAGAACACTACAGCGAAGTTAAGGGTAAATATACTCCAATGGATATGGAATGGGCAAAAGATGGAGTAGATGGAAAACTTTATATGGTCCAAGCAAGACCTGAAACTGTTCACTCTCAAGAAACTCTTACAGAATTTGAAATTTATAGATTGCTTGAAAAAGGAAAAGTTCTTCTTACAGGAAATGCAGTTGGTGAAAAAATCGGAGCTGGAAAAGTTACTATTCTTCGCTCAATGGCTGAAGCTGATAAATTTAAAGAAGGCGATGTTTTAGTAGCTCATACAACAAGTCCTGATTGGGAACCTGTAATGAAAAAAGCAAGTGCTATTATTACTGAAACTGGTGGTAGAACTTGTCATGCAGCAATTGTAAGTAGAGAACTAGGAAAACCAGCAGTCGTTGGTGCTACTGATGCTATGAAAATCCTTCATGATGGTCAGGAAGTTACAGTTAGCTGTGCTGAGGGTGAAATTGGAAAAGTTTATGAAGGAATTTTAAAATATGAAGTAGAACATGTTGATATTTCAAAATTACCTCGTCCTAAAACAAAAATTATGATGAATCTAGGTAATCCTGAACTTGCATTTTCTTTAGCAAAACTTCCTGTAGATGGAATTGGGCTTGCTAGAATGGAATTTATTATTAATAACTACATCAAAGCCCATCCAATGGCTATAAGACACCCAGAAATGCTTAGCGAAACAGAAAAAGCTTTAATTGATGAATTAGCATTCCCATTTGATGGAAATGCAAAAGATTTCTTTATAAAAACTCTAAGCGAAGGTGTAGCAACCATTGCAGCATGTGTCTATCCGAAAAAATGTATTGTTAGAATGAGTGACTTTAAATCAAATGAATATGCAAATCTGCTAGGAGGAAGACATTTTGAACCAATTGAAGATAATCCAATGATTGGATTTAGAGGAGCTGCTAGATATACTCATCCAAATTATAAAGAAGGATTTGAACTTGAATGTCTTGCTATGAAAAGAGCTATTGAAGAGATGGGATTTGATAATATTGTTTTAATGATTCCATTTTGTAGAAGAGTTGATGAAGGTAAAAGAGTTAAAGAAACTATGAAAGAATTTGGACTTGATGTAACTACATATGTAATGTGCGAAATTCCAAATAATGTAATTCAAATTGATAAATTCCTTGAAATTTATGATGGTATAAGCATTGGAACAAATGACTTAACTCAATTAACTCTTGGAGTTGATAGAGATTCTCAAATAGTAGCATTTGATTATGATGAAAGAGATGAAGGCGTTAAAACAATGGTAAAATGGGCTGTTGAAGGTGCAAAAAGAAACGGTAAATATAACGGACTTTGCGGACAAGCTCCAAGTGATTATCCAGAATTTGCTGAATTTTTGGTTAAAATTGGAATTGAGAGTATGAGCTTAAATCCTGATAGCGTATTAAAAACTATAAAAGTAATAGCTGAGATGGAGGATAAAAATGTATGATGTAATATGTATTGGAGGCGGACTAAATTATAGTGCCGCCATTGTTTTAGCAAAAAATGGTCTTAAAGTTGCTTTAATTGAAAAATCACTTGATCATTTAGGTGGAACTTGTCTAAATGAAGGATGTATTCCTTCAAAAAATCTTCTTCACCGCACTAAAGCTTTGTTTGAGACAAAAGAAGAGTGTTTTGAAGGAGATAAAAAAATAAATCTTGCAAAACTTCAAGAAATTATCAGTAATTCTATTTCTAAATCAAGAAGCGGTGTTAAATCTCAAATAATTGCTAGTGGAGTTGAGCTTATTGAAGGTGAGGCAAAAGTAATTGATGAAAACAAAGTAAAAGTAAATGACAAAATCTTAGAGACTAAATACATAATAATAGGAACAGGGTCACATCCTAGAATTCCTGAGGGAATTGAAATTGATTATAAAAATATAATTACTTCAAATGAAGCTATAAAAGCTACAGAATTTCCAAAAGAAATAGCAATTTATGGAAGCGGTGCTATTGGACTTGAGTTTGCTTCATTTTTTGCAATAAACGGAGTTAAAACTACTCTTATTTTTAGACACGAAAACTTATCAAGAAAATTTCCTGAAAGTATTGATAAAAAAATTCAAGAGCTTCTAAAAGCAAATGGCGTAAATTTAATGCCAAATACTTCTATCGAGAGTGCTAAATCTGAAAAAAACAAAGTTGTTATAAAAACAAATAATGGAGAAATAAAAGTAGAAAAATTGCTTGTTGCAACTGGTAGAATTCCAAATACCGATGTAATAGAAACTGATAAAATAAAAGTATCTAAAGGAATTGATACAAATGAATATTTCCAAACAAGTTTGCCAAATGTATTTGCTATAGGAGACTGCAACGGAAAATTGCAATTAGCCCACGCGGCAAGAGCTGAAGCTCTAAACGTAGCAGACTTTATACTTGGCAAAAAAGAAAAATTAAATCTTGATAATATCCCAAAATTTATCTATATAATGCCACTAAGCTATGCAAATGTGGGTATTACAACTGAAAAAAGTGCTACTTTTCCAATTAAATATCTTGGAATTCGCGCAGCTATTCCTTATGCAGAAGATGGAGAAATTACATTATATGCAGATGATGAAGGATTTATAGTAGGCGCTGATATTTTCTCACCTTATGCTGAAGAAATTGTAGGAATTGTAGCTACAGCAATTGAAAGTGAAATTGATATTGAAACTTTCAAAAAAGTTACATTCCCTCATCCAACATTCTCTGAAGCAATTGATAGAGTTTTAAGGAGGTTTAAATGAATATAGATGAATATAAAGATATTCCCGTTGAAAAAGTCGCTGCTGAGCTTAAAACGGA
>JALVUH010000179.1 GCA_027035735.1 Nautiliaceae bacterium | reverse complement strand
ACTTGAATTAAGAAAATTAAATAGAGAACAAAGAGAAGAAATAATAAAAACTATAGTAAGAGAACATCATATTGAAAGAGAAGCTCATCATGAAGAAGAAAAATTTAAACATCATGGAATGAAAACAAGACACATGATGGATGATCATGGAATGGAAACAGGACACATGATGGATGATCATGGAATGGACCATCATCCAGAAATTGATCATCCAGAAATTGATCATCCAGAAATTGATCATCCAGAAATTGATCATCCAGAAATTGATCATCCAGAAATTGATCATCCAGAAATTGATCATCCAGAAATTGATCATCCAGATGACAGAGTTGAAAGGGATAGATAATGAAAAAATTAATACTTTTAGGGCTTAGCGCCCTATTTGTATTTGCAGGAACTATACAAGATAGTGATTTAGATGGAGTTCCTGATAATTTAGATTTATGTCCAAATACACCTTTTTTAGCACCTGTTAATAAATATGGTTGCTCAGCTCAACAATGGAAAAAATTACAAGCTAAAAAAATAAAAAAAAATAAAATAAAATTTAATATAAATTTAGGTTATGAACACGATCATTACAAATATTCAAAAAGTTCAAATTTATACTTTACTTCAATATACGCAAGAAAAAATAATTTTAGAATTTCTTTATATTATTCTATGTTAAATGATGGATATGAAAATGGCTATAAATCAAATGATTTAATTACTTCATTATATTATTACTATTACAACATTCCAAATGTAGCTTTAAAATTAGGAGCAAAGGTATATTTTCCTACTTATTTTAATGATAAAACTGATTATGCATTTTTAATTCAAGGAACTTATTTTTTCAAAAACTTTGATATAGGAGCGAGTGAAAAGCATAAAATTTATGGAGAAAATGGAACAAATGATACAGATACCATTACATTTTTTGCAGATTTTCCTTATAAAAAGCTAGTATTCTCTCCATATTATTATACTGAGAATGATTCTTATGATTCATCAAAATGGTATCATTATGGAGGAATTACCATATTTTATGCATTCAACAACAAACTAGGATTAATGCTTGATTCTTCTATGGATTTAGATGAAAATGAAAATTATACAATAGACGGAAGTGTAAGCTATAATTTTTAATCCTCTTCCGTTATAATTCCAAAAAGGAAATTTATGCAATTTGATATGATTGCTCTTTCATTTATTCTTGTATTAATTCCTCTTTTAATCTCTTATAAACTAGGTATTGGAATAGAAAAAGAGATTTTTAAAAATTCAATAAGAGCTTTTTTACAATTAACAGCTCTTGGATTTGTTTTGGGATTTTTATTTAAAATCAAAAATCCTTTATGGTATATTCCTATCCTTCTTTTAATGTTTTTGTATGCAGCTTATATAGCTAAAAAAAGAACAAATTACCAATTTTTACCCGCTTTTTTATCAATTGGATTTGCTACTTTAATTATTTTAATTATTATGGTTACTTTAAAAATTATTTCACTAAAACCTTATCAATTCATTCCAATTGCTGGTATGATAATAGGAAATTCACTTAATACTTATACTCTAACGATTGAGAGATTAAAAAGAGAAATAGAGCTTCAAAAAGAGCTCATTGAAGCATTTATATCAATTGGCTCAAGCTTAAGTGAAGCTTATAAAATTATGCAAAAAGAAGCAATTAAAGCTGCACTTATTCCAGTAAATAATATGCTCCAAACAATAGGAGTAGTCGCTATTCCAGGTATCACTACTGGTATGCTTTTAGCAGGTGCTCCTCCACTTAAAGCAGTAAGCTATCAAGTTGTAATTATGTATATGTTAGTAAGTATTAATTTATTTAGTGCATTATTTGGTAGTATTTTTTATCTTCGTCAAAAGAAAACCTTTTGACGATTAATCTAGATTATATACATTTTTAATATGAAGAGATTCATCAAATTCATAAACTCTTGGCACTCCTGTTGCTATTTCAAATTTTGGAATGTCTTCATCTGATATATTATCAAACTCTTTAACCATTCCTCTTATTGTATTTCCATGAGCTGTAAGCAATACATCTTTTCCTTCCACAAGTAGTGGTGCTACTCTTTCATGAAATGCTGCCATTGAGCGAATTTGATTATCTTTTAAGCTTTCAGTATTTGGAATGAGCTCTATTGGTAAATTTTTATATTTTGGATCAAATCTTGGATGTCTTGGATCATCTTCACTTAAAGGTGGAGGTGGTACATCATAACTTCTTCTATAAAGTAAAAATTTCTCTTCTCCTAACTCTTTTTTTACCTCATCTTTATTAAGTCCTGTAAGAGCTCCATAAAATCTTTCATTAAATCTCCAGTCTTTAAGATGGTCTATCCATAATAAATCAAGCTCTTCTAAAATAATAATTCCTGTTTTAATTGCTCTTTTTAAATAAGAACTAAAACATACATCAAAAGCAAATCCAGCATCTTTAAGTTTTTTTCCAGCTTTTTTTGCTTCTTCTATTCCTTCTGGTGCCAAATCTACATCTACCCATCCAGTAAAACGATTTTGTTTATTCCATTCACTTTTTCCATGTCTAACAAGAACTAACTTTGCCATTATTTCTCCTTTTTTTGAAATTGTATCAAATTTTTACCAGCCCTTTTTTTCCACTCAGCAAGTTTAATTAAAGTAAGTTCCAAATCAAACTCTTTATTAATCATAGGAAAAATTATCTCTCCTTTATTTGCAATAAAAAAATTTTCATCAAAATCTTTATAATCTTTCCTTTGAATTATTAAATAAGTTAATTCATTATCAATAATTCTTGGAATATTTTTGTCAATACACACTCCAACCTGCTCTCTTAAAAAAGTATTTAAAAAATCAAGATAATTTAAAACCACATCCTCATAACTAAGTTCAATTCCCTCATTATTAAAAATTTTTAATTCATTTATTTTTTTATCCCTCTCTCCCCATACTCCAAAATCATAATCTTTTAATTTTTTTTTAAATTTTTCAAAATCTCTTTCAATGTCAGCAAAAGAGAGTTCAAAATTTGATAAAATCTTAATATCAATATCATCTCTTATATAATTTTTATATTTCATATTAAACCTTTTTAATGAAATTATACTAAAGGAAACTGATGAAAATTTTAATTACAAATGATGATTCATATGAAGCAAAAGGACTTGAAGTTTTAATAGATGCAGTTAAAGATTTAGGAGAAATTTATGTAGTAGCTCCAGCTCATCCAAAAAGTGCATGTAGCCACTCTTTGACTATTACTAAACCTTTAAGATTTAAAAAAATAGACAAAAATTTTTACAAGCTTGATGATGGAACTCCAAGTGATTGTGTTTTTTTATCTTTTCCTGAACTTTTTAATGGAGAAAAACCAGATTTAATTCTTAGTGGAATAAATCATGGAGCAAATATGGGAGAAGATGTAACATATTCTGGAACAGCTGGAGGAGCAATGGAAGGTAGTTTGCATAATATTCCATCTATTGCATTTTCACAAGTTTTAAAAAGTTTTGATAATCCTCCAAGTGAGCTTAATTGGGAAAATACCAAAAAAGCTGTAAGAAATATAGTAAAAAAAGTAATAAATAAAGAAATTCAAATACCTCATAGACATTTTCTAAATATAAATATTCCAAATACTAAAGAGATTAAAGGAGCTAAATTTACTCGTCTTGGATATAGATTATACGGAAATGACGCTCATAAACACATTGACCCAAGAGGAGAAGCATATTATTGGATAGGACTTCATCCTTTAGCATTCAAAGAAGAAAAAGGAACTGATTTTGATGCTATAAAAAATGGCTATGTCTCAATTACTCCAATAAAACTTGATATGACAGGATATGAAGCTCTAAACTCAATAAAAACAAAAGAATTTAAAATTGATTGATTTATTTCCTCTTAAAAAAGAGATAGAAGTTAAAGAATTTAGGGATATTTTCTTAGCAAAAATCACCATAAAAGACCTTCCCTTTATCTCTTTTGGAAAAGGATTTAGCAAAGAAGAAGCAATAAATTCTGCTCTTGGTGAGATGTATGAGAGGATTTTACTCAAAAACTATTTTGAAGATTATGCTGTTGAGAATCTCTATCACGACCAAGAAGTAAAAAAGTTTGATATAAAAAAATTTTATGATATTGATATTGAAAAAGAAGATTTAATAGATTTTAATTCAAACTCACTTGAAATACTATCAATTCCATTTAGTGATACTTATTTTCCTATTAATCTAATTCAAAATCTTTTTGCAAGCAATGGAATGGCATTTCATAAGAGTTTTGAAGAAGCTTATTATAATGCTAAATGTGAAATAATTGAGAGATATGTAAAATTTAAAATATTAAAAGAAAAAATTCCACTTGAAAGAATAGAACATAAATACAATGATAAAAATATCCAAATTTATAGAGCAACTTTAAATAAATACCCTGTAATGGCAGCAAGCTATATAAAAAATAATAAAATTATTCTCTCTTTTGGATGTGATTTAGATGAAGAAAAAGCAATTGATAAAGCCTACTTAGAACTTTTGCAAACTGAATTTAAAGAGTTTGGAAAATTTGGTGAAGTTGATGAATTTGAACTTGAGAAACATTTTATAAATTTAAGCGGAAATGTCCCAAAAGAGATAATAGAAGGTAAAGCAAAATATAAATGGATATCAAAATTACCCAAACTTAATGAATACATCAGAAGAATTGATTACAAAGGACATACTGCCGTTCATTTAATAGTTCCAAATTTTAGCGAAGTTTATCCAATTGATGATTTAATTTATAACAACAAAAATTACGGAAAATTCGTTAGACTCTCTATTTTAGAAAAAAAAGAGATAGAATATACTCCTTATGAACTTGGCTCTTTTTGTGGTTATATTTTTAAAAAGCCTTTTTATTATGAAGATTATATGAAAACCAAAAAACTTCCTGAATTTGATGAAAAATATATAAATTTATTAAAGTTTAATAAGGAACTAAACAATGAGATACGATAGATGCCGTAAACTTTTTTCAAAATTTGAAAAACTTCAACAGTTGAATATTTTAATATGTGGTGTTGGAGGAGTAGGAGGACATGCACTTGAATGTCTCTATAAAAGCGGCGTTAGAAATATAACTATTATAGATTATGACACATATGATATTACAAATCAAAACAGACAAATAGGAAGCGAATTCATCGGAAGAAAAAAAGTTGAGATATTAGCTCAGCTCTATCCTGGAATAAAATCAATAGATATGAAACTGACTCCTCAAAATATTAAAGAAATTGACTTTAAAAATTATGATATCGTTATAGATGCTATTGATGATATAAAAGCAAAAATAGCACTTATTACAAATGCATATCCAAAAATTATCTCTTCAATGGGTGCTGCAAAAAGAATTGATCCCACTAAAATTAAAATAACCTCAATATGGAAAACTGATACTGACCCATTTGCAAGAAAAATAAGACAGGAACTTAAAAAAATAAAATTCAAAGGTGATTTTAAAGTAGTTTATTCAACTGAAAAACCAATTGAATGCGATATGGGAAGTTTCATAGGTGTCACAGGGGCATTTGGTTTTGCCCTCTGTAGTGAAGTAGTAAAAGATTTTGTCTAATCTACTATAAAACCTTTGTCTCTGATATCAAGATACCATTTTGGAAGAGTATCTGTCCATTTTCTAATTGTTGGGAAAAATTGTTTAATATTGTTATAAACCATTGCAAAATCTTTATATTTACTTGAATATTCATCAAGTATTTGTTGCATTGCTTTTTTAGCAGCTTCATTAACATCTTCAGGGAAATTACCAAGTACCACATTATACTTACCACTAAGTAATTCTTTAAGTTTAACGGCATTTTGATATTGAAATTCATTAAATATTCTTGAGTGCATCTCTTTAGAAGCAGCTTCAATAATTGCTTGATGTTCTTTTGGTAATCTCTCAAATTTTCTTTTGTTAAATGTAAGTTCAAGAAGTGTTCCTGGTTCATGCCATCCTGTATAATAATATTTTGCTACTTTTTGGAATCCCATAATTAAATCTAAACTTGGTCCAACCCATTCTGTTGCATCAATTACTCCTCTCTCAAGAGCTGTATAAATTTCACCTCCTGGAATATTTACAGGTTTTACTCCAAGTCTTGCCATAACTTCTCCACCAAGACCTGGTATTCTCATTTTAAGACCTTTTAAATCAGCCAAAGATTTTATAGGTTTTCTAAACCATCCACCCATTTGATTTCCAGTGTTTCCACCTTTAAATGGAATTAGATTATATCTTGCATAAAGCTCTCTCCAAAGATTCATCCCTCCACCAAAATCTAACCATGGATCCATCTCATCATAAACCATTCCAAACGGAAAAGAGCTAAAAAGAGCAAATGCCATATTTTTACCCTTCCAATAATAAGGACCCGAATGAAATCCATCAATCAATCCTCTAGAACATGCATCAAATACTCCAAGTGCAGGAACTAATTCATTTGCTCCAAAAATTTTAATTTTTAAGCTTCCATTACTTAATTCTTCTACTCTTTTAGCAAACCATAAAGCACCTTCTCCCATAATAGGTAAAGTCTTTGGCCAAGAGAGACATACTTTTAAAGTTTTGGTATATCTAGCATAAAGGTTTGTAGTAAAAGCAGCACTTGCTGCTGTTCCTATAGCTGCAGTTTTTAAAAATTTTCTTCTATCCATTTTTTCTCCTTTTTTAATTTAAGTTTAATATAAAAAATAAAAAAAGAAAAGAATAAAATTAAAAAAAGTTGTAAATTAGTAAAAAATAGCAATCACTGCATAAGAAATAAATATCATTAAATGAGAAAGTCCCTCAAGATAATTAGTTTCTCCATCTTCTGTAGTTTTCCAAACAAGTAAAATTGTAAGAATCAAAGCTCCTACTTGAAGAGGAGAAAAATCAAGTGTCAATTTAATCCCAAATATTAATGATAAAAATATAAGAATTGGAACTGTTAAAAGAATAGAAACAGTACTAGCTCCCATAGCTATATTAATAACTCTTTGCATTTCATCATTTTTAGCTGCTCTAATAGCTGTAAATAATTCAGGTGCAACAGTAACAAAAGCTATTAAAATTCCAACAAATCCTGCACTAAGACCAAAACTATCAAATACTTTAACACCATCATTTGCAAAAATTTCAGATAAAACACCTATTAAAATAAGCAAAAAGAATAAAAACATAATAAGAAATAACGAACTTTTTTTATCAAAATAGTAATTATCTTCCTCTTCTTTAATATATTTTTTAACTCTACTTCTTTTCTTAAACTTAAAAAAATGCACATGAGTGCCTGTTTGGAATTTAAAAATAAAAAAGTAATAAATAAATAATAAAACAGCAATAATTAAACTTGCTTTAAATAAAGCATTTTCACTTGAATGAAAAGAGATAGTAGTAGGGACAAGTAGCATAGCGGCTGCTACAAATAATACAGTAGTATAACTAGCAGAAGTATCTTCATTATGTTCTTGTTCTTTAAAATTAAGACCTCCTACAAATACAGCAAGCCCAAGAAGTGCATTTAAATCCACTAAAACCGTTGCTATAATACCATTTTTGACAGTTGTCATTACTTCTGGATGATGTTTTGCTTCAAGAACTACCATAAAAAGTATCAAAATTTCCACCAAAACAGCACTAAAAGTCAAAACCAAACTTCCAAAAGGTTCTCCAAATCTTTCAGCCAAAATTTCTGCTATCTCCGAAATTGTAACGGCAAAAGCTCCTATACCTATAGCAGCTAACAATGTAGATAAAATACTAAAATGCTGAAAATGAAAAAAAAGTGCTAACGGAAGAGAAATAGACCCAACTATTATATCCCAATAATCAAAAAAATAATCCCATTTTGATTCAATCCGCTGTTCGTTCAATCTAACTCCTTAAGAAAATGATTTGCTTTTTTTATAAAATATACATCACCATAGTTTTTAAAAAATTCATAAGCTTTTTTTAAAGCGATAATTTTATCAAATTCTCCTAAAAAAACTTCTATTTTTATATTTTTAATTTTATTTATTTTTTTCCAATCAAAAGAAAAAAGTTCTATTAAATCTTTTTCAAAGCATTCTGCTTTATCTATATTTTTTATTCCTGCTTTATTTAAAAAATTTTTAATATAAAGCTCTTTATTTTTTCTAAAAGCTCTTACATTCAAATCAATAAGCTTTTGATTATAATCAAAAAAAGCGGGTGAGAGAAGTTGTAGTTTATCTACTCTTTGAGAAGTGTTTAAGACATAATCAACAGCCTTTTGAGCTCCATAGCTAAATCCAGCTACTACAAATTCTTTATCTTCAATATATTCACTAAAAAAATCTTTATCTACTTTTACACAAAATCCACTAAAAAATTTCATTTTTAATTTTTCTCAAATCTTCTTTATGGATTACTTCATTTTTAAGCATTATTTCATATACTTTTTGAATCAATTCTTTATTACTAGCATACAAAACTTGAGTTTCTTTATATGCTATATCTAAAATTTCGGCAATTTCTCTCTCATCTCCAACTACACTCTCTCCCATTCCATAATCTTTGATCATTTGAAGTGCAATTTCTCTAGCTTTTTTTAAATCTTTATGGGCATTTGAAAATTTTTCATTGAATCTATCTTCTACTGCAACTCTACCTGCTAAAAAAGTTTCAATTTTACTCATCAGCTCAGTTTTTGAAATTATCTCTTTATCTTCTTCCTTAAAATCATCTTTTACTAAAGATATCCTCTCAAAATCAACTCCTAGCCAATCGGCAATTACCGCTTTTGCGGCTTGATAATAACTTAAAATCTCTTTTTCCTTATCAGAATATGTATTAAGTCTTTTTTTACCAATTAATACTTTATCTTTTACTGCATAAAAATCTTCTTCTTCAATATATTTTTTACCTTGTTTTAAAGCATGAATACTAGCTTCATTAACTAAAGAAGCAAGTGCAGCTCCAGAAAACCCAACAGTCATTTTTGCAATATTTTCTAAATTTCCTTTAAATGGCTTCCCTTTCATATGGACTTTAAGTATCTCTAACCTATCATTAAGCCCAGGAAGTTCAACAAAAATTCTTCTATCAAATCTACCAGGTCTTAGAAGTGCTTCATCAAGAAGTTCTACTTTATTAGTAGCACCAATTACAATAACTCCTTCACTTCCCTCAAATCCATCCATTTCTGTTAAAAGCTGATTTAATGTAGCTTCCCTTTCATCATTTCTAAGGTTCCCTCTAGCTTTACCAATTGCATCTATCTCATCTATAAAAATAATACTTGGAGCCATTGCTTTTGCCTTGCTAAACAAATCCCTAACTCTTTTTGCTCCAACTCCCACATACATCTGTACAAAACTACTCCCACTTTGATAAAAAAACGGAACCCCAGCTTCTCCTGCTAGAGCTTTAGCTATTAATGTTTTACCAACACCTGGAGGTCCTACCAATAATACACCTTTTGGAAGATTAATTCCAAAACTTCTATATTTTTCAGGATGTTTTAAAAAATCAACTATTTCCGTTAGTTCTTCTTTTACCTCACTAATACCAGCTACATCTTTAAAAGTTACATTTGATGTAGTTGGAGTTATTATAAAATCTTTATCAATCCCTGTATTCATTTCTACTTGGACATGTTGAGGAGGCTGAGGTGCTGGAAGAAGTTTTTTTAGTAAAATAATAAAAAATATAAAAAATCCAAGCACTATCAAAACAGCAATAATTTGAGTAATAAGCATACCAGCATTTAAATCTCCACTTTTAAAAGCCGCTGCTATTAATAATGCAAAAAGAATTCCTACAATAATGCTTAAAATTAATGAATTTTTTTTCTTTTTATCTTGCAACATTCATATCATCCTTTACTTCATAATTTTCTACTCTCACCCACTCTCCTTTTTCAAATTTTTTAGGAAGTTGCATTTTATTATAATATTCATCATATCCATACAAAAATCCATTTTTTTCATCTTCAATATGTACAATAAGTGGCATTTTTTTATTTCTAAATTTAAAATTTTTTTCTTTAACAATTTTATCTAAAATTTTAGCTCTTTTTTTTGCTATATCACCTCTTACATCCTGTTTCATTTTGCTGCTTAGTGTTCCCTCACGAGGAGAATACCTAAAAATATGAATATGAGTAAGAGGATATTTTTTAAAGTTTTCAAGTGCCTCTTCCCAAATCTCTTCACTCTCTCCCGGATGCCCTACTATAAAATCGGTACCAAGAGCAATACCCATAGAAGCAAGTTTTTCAAAAAGAGGAAGAGTCGTTTTAACTCTATTTCTTCTTTTCATAATTCTAAGCATTTTATCTGATGTATGTTGAAGTGCTATATGAAGATGTTTTTCTAAAATTCCATTTTGAGTTAATTCAATTAATTCTTCATCTACTTGACTAGGTTCTAAACTTCCAAGTCTAATTCTCTTTACTCCTCTTATTTTACTCATTTTTTTAATTAATTTTGCCAAGCTACTTCCAGTATCTTTACCATAACTACCCATATTTATACCTGTTAATACAAACTCTTTAATTCCTCTCTGGGCCAAATATTTCACCTCATCAATAATAATTTTTTCATCAATACTTCTTGAAGGACCTCTAACTTGTGGAATAATACAATATGCACATTCAAAATCACAACCTTCTTGTATTTTTATAAATGCTTTTGATTTATGTATCTCTTTTAGAGTTTCTTTATTTTTAAAATCAAAATCTCCTAAATCAACTCCTTCAAAATCTAAATATTTATCAATCTCCTCTTTAAACTTATGTCCTAGTACAGCACTAACCTTTTTTTCTTTAAATAATTTCTCTCCTTGAGTATAAGCTCCACAACCTGTAAAAATTATTTTTTTATTGTGCCATTTATTGATATATTGTCTTATATCTCTATCAGCAAAATTAGTAACAGTACAAGAATTAACTATAATAATATCTGCTTCATTTTCATTTTTAGCTAAATCACTTAGCTTATTTTTCATAATTTCACTATCAAAAATATTACTTCTACATCCAAATGTTTTTATATAAACTTTCATTGTAACCTTTTTTTATTTAAAATATAATAAAATACTGGCAAATAAAATAAATTAAGTAATGTCCCCCATAAAAGCCCAAAACCAAGCGCAATAGCTAGAGGTTGAAGTATAGCGCTTTGACCATAAGGGAAAAACATTAATGTAATTAAACCAAAAAATGTTGTAATAGATGTTAATAATATTGGTCTAAGACGTCTTGAAGCAAAAATAACTATCTCTTCTATATTTTTAGCTTTTTTAATAAAATCTATCATTACAATCCCATCATTTACTACAACACCAGCAAGTCCTACAATTCCTATCATTCCAAGCATCGTCATATTCATATGCATAATATAATTACCAATAATTACACCCAAAAATGAAAGAGGAATAACAGAAATAATAATAAAAGGTAAAATTGCAGAATTGAACATTAATACCAAAATTAAAAATATAAGTAAAATTGCAACTACTAATGATTCTTGCAAATCTTTCATAAAACTTTTACTTGTTTTTTTAGCTCCTCCTATAATGATTTCAAGACCTCTTTTTTTAATTTTTTTCAAAACAGGTGCAATTTTTTTATAAAATTCATTTACTGTCAATATTTTTTTATTTACGCTAGCATATACACTTTTGGCAGCTATACCATTATATTTATGAATTTTTTTGAATGTTCTATATGAAATAAAATTTACAATTTTATTTAATTCAACATAATCATTAGTATTTGGAATATTTACTCTAAAATATTTAAGTTCATTAAATTTATTTTTATCCATATCCTCTAAAACTATTTCTACTATTCCATTTTTATCAAACGTTTTAGCATAATCAGCTTCACCAAAAAATGCTCTTAATTGATTATATAAATTACCTTCACTAAATCCAAGTTTTTCTCCAAAATTATTTATTTTAAGTTTTAATTCATATGCTCCAAGCTCTGCATCATCATAAATATTATAAACACCTTTTATTTTTTGCATTTCTCTCTCAAGCAAATGAATAGCCCATAATACATCTTTTTGATTATTTCCTGCAATACTTATAACAATATCACTTTTGACAATTCCTGCTTGCGGAACTATTACATTTAGTTCTTTTAGCCCTTTTATATGAAGTTTGCTTAACTCTTTTTTTATTTTTAAAGCAAGTTCTTGAGAAGTAATTGTTCTCGTTTGATGAGTAATTTTTACAGGTTGAAAGATAGGTGCAATATATTTATTATAAAAATCTGTAGGTTTTTTATCATATAAATCTACAAAAATTTGAAAATTATTTTCACCATTATTTGATTCACCTTTGTTATTCATTTTAAGCCCCACAATAGTAGTAAAACCTTTTACGTCATTTCCTATATATTTTTTCAAAATTTTCTCAATTGGCTTTATAGCTTTTGCAGTTTGTGTAAGAGTATAATTTGTTTCAAAAGAACCATTAACATATATTTGACTTGCATCAAATGTTGGAAAAAGTTGAAATTTAGAATGTTTAAACCCTTCAAAAGTCAAAAATGGTACTACAATTAAAAAGAAAATTAAAACAAAATATCTAAATTTAAAGAAAATCCATAAAATTTTCCTATAAAAAGCCTGAAATTTTTCCCAAAAAATTTCCTTTTTGTCATTTTTTGTAACTTTTAATATCTCTTTAGAATGAAGAGGCAAAAATACAAATGCTTCAAAAAGAGAACTTACTATCAAAATAGTAATCATTATAGGAAGAATTTTTATAAATACTCCAATTTCACCTTTTATTAAAAGCATAGGTAAAAATGCCAAAATAGTAGTCAAAGATGATGCAATAACAGGCCAAAAAACTTCCATAGTTCCATCAATCGCAGCCTGAAATCTATCTTTTCCCATTTCTAAATGTCTATAAATATTTTCACCTACCACTATAGCCTCATCTACAATCATTCCAAGAGCTATAAGAGCCCCAAGCATTGAGAGCAGATTTAGCGAATAATTAAAATAATCAAGAAAAATTATGGCTATAGCAAAAGAAGTAGGTATCCCTAACGTAACTACAAAAGAAATTCTTGCATTTAAAAATATCCACATTACAAAAAATACCAAAATAAGTCCAAAAATTATATTGCTAACAACAGTATTAAATCTATTTGCAACCCATTTGCTAGTATCAGTAGAAATTCCAAAAACTACATTTGGATATTTTTTATGAAATTTTTTTAAGATTTCTCTAATCTTTTTACTAAGCGCAATCGCATCTCCACTTTCACCTTTTGTAACATTAAGCATTAAATTTGGAATTCCATCATATTTTCCAATTTGAGTAGGAGTAGCAAAAGTCTTCTTTATAATCGCTATATCGCTTAATCTTATAACTTTATTTCCGATTTTTAAAAATGTATTTTTAAAATCTTTTACTCCTTGTGGGAAAAAAGATACAAAATAATGTTTTGAATCCTCAATTTTTCCTACAGGAAAAATAGTATTTACAGAACTAAGTGCAGAAATAACTAAATTTTTATTTAACCCCAAACTTTCAATTTTTTTATTATCAAGTTTAAAATATATATTTTTATCACTTTTACCCATTATAGTAACATTACTTATATTTTTAAGTCTTGATAATTTTTTTTGTAAAGCTTCTGCTACATCTAAAAGTTGATCTTTATTCAATTTATTACTAGCTACAGAAATAAACATCAAAGGAAATGATTTTTTAGCAATAGTAACTATTGGTTCATCCATATCACTTGGCAAATCTCTTTTGATATTAGAAACAACATTTTTAAAATCACTCAATAACTCTAATTTGTTACTTCCTGGTTTAATATCAGCAGTAATTACAAAACTTCCGTTACTTATTACACTTTCTATTTTAGAAACTTCAGGATAATTCTTAATTTCATCTTCTATAGGAGTTACCGCCATTTTATCAAGAGTTTCAGCAGAAGCTCCAGGATATCCACCTTGGATTAATATTTTATCAAGAGTAGCAGGAGGAAAAAGTTCTTTTGGAACATTTCTATATGCAATCAAAGCCATTAAAATAATTATGATAAATAATGTATGAGTAAAAACTGCATTTTTGAGAAAAAATCCTATTACTCTTTTCATTAACCCTCTTTTTGAGGGGTATTTTATCAAAAAGAACTAAAATTTAGCCTATTTTTAAATTTAATTTTTTCAATTTTTGATAAAAGAATAGAATTTTCTGCTTTTAAAGAATAATATTCATTCAACTTTTTATTAATTTGAACAGAAGTTAAATATATTTGAGACGATATATAAATTTTAGGTAAAAATAACGCAAATGCAAATGCAATTACAACTATTACATTTTTAATTATGGATACAGAAATAGAGCCTGTTTGTATATGAGGTGTGACTTTTTCTAATAAAACACTTTTTTCATCCATTTTATTCCTTTATAAATTTAAACCCCCTAAGTTTTGCACTTCTGCTTCTAGGATTAGATTTTATCTCTTCTTTTGTTGCTACAATTGGTTTTTTGGTTAAAATAATTCCTTTTTGATGATTTCCTCCACATTCACACTTAAAAGCTTCAGGAGGACAGATACATTTTTTTGCCCACTCTTTAAATTGATTTTTTACAATTCTATCTTCTAAAGAATGAAAAGTTATTATTCCTAAAATTGTACCATTTTGAGCTAATTTTTCAACATTTTTTAATATATTTTCAAGTTCTTTTAATTCATTATTTACTTCAATCCTTATAGCTTGAAAAATAGGAGCCATTCTTTTTTTATCTTTTATTCCCGCTTTATGTAAAATATCTGTAAGTTCTCTATTTGAATTAATTGGTCTATTTTTGATTATAAAATCAGCTATTTTTCTAAATTGTCTCTCTTCTGCATATTTTTTTAAAATTTCTTCTAATTGATTTCTATCATAAAAATTGACAACATCATAAGCACTAAATTTTTGATCTTTATTCATTCTCATATCAAGTGTATCGGCATCAAAAGTAAAGCCCCTTTCTTTATTATCAAACTGATAACTGCTCACTCCTATATCTGCTAAAACACCAGAAATATTTAATCCATTTAGCTCTTTTAAAGCTTCGCTTGCTCTTTTATTTATAAATTCTATTCTATTTGAAAATTTTGAAAGTCTTTTTTTTGCAAATTCCATAGCTTCTTTGTCTTGATCAATTCCAATTAATTTAATATTTGGAAAATTTTGCAATATTGCTTCGCTATGCCCTCCAAATCCTAATGTACAATCAATAAAATATCCACTATCTTTCATATTTTTTTTATATAAATCTACTGTTTCACTCAGTAAAACTGGTATATGCGGAATATCCAAAATTTATCCTTTTTGATATAATTGTAGCAAAAAAGGAAATTTTTGATTACAAAAACTATTATAGATGAATACTTACTTGTAACAAAAATTTTATTTGAAAAAAATTTTCTTGATTTAGGGCTTGGAAGTATTTCTTTAAAATTACAAAATGATCTAATGCTAATTAATAAACAAAACAGACATATTTTAGAGGATGATTTTTTTAAAAAAGTTCATATTTTAAAAAGAGACCTTTCATGGAAAGAGACATCAGAAGATATTAAAACACATTCAAAAATATATGAAAAAATATCTAGCACAAAAGCGATAGCAAATATTTTTCCCATTCATGTTATAACTTTTTCTTTAGAACATCATAATTTCTTAAAACCTCTTGACAAAATAGGGAAAAAACTTATTAACAAAGTCCCAATTATTGAAATAAGCAATCAAATAGAATGGGAAGAAAATAAAGAACATATAATTTCCAATAACTTAAAAGAAAATGATATAGTTATAATAAAAGGCTATGGAGTTTATATAAAAGCAAGAGATATAAGAGAAATATTAAAAAAAGCTATAATTTTAGAAAATAGCGCAAAAATTTTATTATATACACAACAACATTAAGGAGAACAATGTATCTGATATATGAAAAAGATAATTTAGGAAGAACTATATTTGAAATGATTTTTAAAAATACAGGAAGTGTATATGCTAAAGATGGTATAGCAAATATGACAGCTTATATGTTAAATAAAAGAGGAACTCTCAAAGATAAAGAAAAATTTTATTCATCTCTTGAAGAAAGAGCCATTAATTTAAATATTGCTACCAATAAAGAATTTACAACAATTTCAATTGTATTTTTAAATGAGAAAAAAAATTATGCCATCAAAAAATTAATAGAATTACTTGAAAATCCAAATTTCACTGAAGAAGCTCTTGAAAAATCAAAAAAAGAGATATTAGCAAAAAAAGAATCTTTAAAAAATAATTATGATTATATAGCAAATAAAAATCTTTTTAAAACTATTTTCAAAAACACTCCTCTTGAATATCCAGTAATTGGAGAAAACATTGAAAATATCACATTAGAAGATATTAAAAACCACTTTAAAACATATTCAAAAGAAGCAGTAGTATTCATAAATGGCGGTGAAAAAATAGATATAAAAGAATTTATTGAAATTTTACCTTCTCATACTTTAAAAAAAGACCTATTTTTCAAACCAAAACAAGGATTTATAGAAGAAAAACATAATGTAGAACAAAGCTACATTTATTTTGGAAGCGAATTTGATGTAAACAATGATGAATTGTATCTTGCTAAAGTAGCAACTTTTATTCTTGGTGCAGGTGGGTTTGGAAGCAGGATGATGGAAGAGATTAGGGTTAAAAGAGGATATGCATATTCAGCTTATGCACAAAATGAATTTCAAAAAACATACACAATTCTAAAAGGATATCTCCAAACCAAACTTGAAAATACAAATGACGCGATAAAGATAGTTAAAGAGCTTATCCATGACTTTGTAAAAAATGGAGTTAGTGAAGAAGAACTGAATCAGGCCAAAAAATTTCTTATCGGAAGTGAACCTTTAAGAAATGAGCTTTTATCTCAAAGACTCCTTAGAAAATTTAAAGAATATTATTATGGTTTGCCAAACGGATATTATGATAAAGAACTTGATATGATAAATGCTCTTAATTTAGACACATTAAATAACTTTATTAAAAAACATAAAGAAATCAATAATCTAAGTTTCTCAATAGTAACAAATGAAAATAACTGAAGAGAGCGCAAAAAAGCTAGGAGTTTCAACTCCAATTGAACTTGCTTTAATAAAACCAAAAGAGTGGGAAGATAATAATCTATACCCATTTATTACAGGAAGACCGCAAGCTTTTGAAGCAGAAATTCTAAATATTACTCACTCTTCTAAAGTTACAAGAGCTAAAATGTACTTAAAAAATATAAATACTATAGTTTGGGGAGTCTTTTTTGTCTTTAAAACTTGGCACAAAGCAATATTTAAAGAAGGAAACACTCTTTATATAAGAGGTGCAGTAAATAACAATCAAATAATCCAACCAAAACCAATCTCAAAAGTTGGCGGAATAATTCCAAAATACTCTTCAAAAATAAATGAAAGAAGCCTAAAAAGCTTAATAAAAAAATATGTAAC
>JALVUH010000178.1:2492-17626 GCA_027035735.1 Nautiliaceae bacterium | reverse complement strand
CTTTCGCTTCTTAAGATAAATCCTTTTAGTCTTATTTTTTCTTTAAATTTTTCTCTTTCTTTTTCACTAAATCCTCCTTCAGGTCCTATTAAAAATATTTTGTTATATTCTTTGCATTGTATTTTTTCTCCATCAAAATCAAGAGCAATAAACTCAGGATATTTTTCAAAAAATTCATTACTTGAAGAAAGTATTTCAATTTCCATTAAATCACTTCTACCACATTGTTGATTTGAATTTATTAATATTTTTCTTAATCTATCTAATTTTAATTTAAAATTTTTTTGAGAATAATCACAATAAATAAAAGTTATTTTACTAACTCCAATTTCGTTTAAAGTTGGTAATGTTTTTTCTATATTTTTGGGTTCAATTATACACCATGCAAGATGAAAAAATTTATTAGGTTTATTTGGTTTTAATTCTTTTTTTTCTAGTCTTAAAATAGCTTCTTTTTTGTTTATATTTTCAATTTTATAAAAATAAAGATAATCATCTTTTAAGTTTCTTATTTTAACTATTTCATCTTTTTTTATTCTTCTTACTTTAAATAGATATTTATGCTCATCTCCTGTTAAGATGATATTATTTGATGTGTTAGGGTAATATAAAAACTGCATTTAGTTCCTTTTTTGATAAAATTATATAAAAAGGAGAGCTTTTGATAAAAAATATAAAAGAATTTTTGACAAATCCTAAAAGTTCAGTAATTTATGAAGTATTAGGAGTAAAAGAAAGAGAGATACAAATATTACAATATATGCTTAATAAATATTTAGAAGGTATAGAAGATATAAAAGTAAAAAATTTAATAAAAGATATTTTTAATGTAGATAAATTAGAAGCTTTAGAATATACTCAAAATATAAAACATTTAATAGATGAAGGTTGGATTGTAAGTGATTCTTTTGGTGTAAAAGTACCTGATTTAAATATTCTAGAATTATATAATGCTTCTGTTTCGTTATCAGTTTCTTTTTTAAAATTGCTTGAGAAGGGCTCTCTTGATTTAATGATACCAGAAAAAAGACCTTATAATGATCATTTGGAGTATTTACAAGACCAATTTTTAAGAATAGAAATTTATGAACAACTTGCAAATTTAAAAACAAATTATTCTAATGAATCTGCTTCTATAAAAAGGCTACAAAGTAAACTAAAATTAATTGAAAATACAATAAAAGAGAGAATTAATAAAACAAAAATAGATTTGCCTGTTTTAAATTTTATAAAAGAAAATGAGTTAAATGAAAAAGAAGAAATTATATTTTTAGCTCTTTTAAAAGAAGAGTATACTTCAGCTCATGAAAATACAAGAGAAATGAATCATTTATTAAATCTTATTAGTAATGATGAAATTGATAGGATAAAAAATAGAAGTTTGCTTGATGATAATTCTAAATTATTAAATGAAGGAATACTTGAGTATGATGAGATTTTTGGAGCATTTGGAGGATATACAAAAATTTATTTTATAAATGAAGAAGTTTTAAATGAGCTTATTCATCCAAGAAAAAAACATAAATTAGAACATATAATAAAAGATACAATTTTTGATTTGGTTGAACCTAAAACAACTCTTAAGGATGTTGTTTTACCTAAAAGTACAATGGAAATGATAAATAGAATTTTGAAACAAACAGATAAAAAAGTTTTAAATTTACTTAAAAAATGGAATATAAAATCAAATAGTGATATTGAAGCTAAAATTATATTTTATGGACCTCCTGGGACTGGAAAAACATTAACTGCATATTCTATAGCTAATGAATTAAATAAGCCTCTTTTAAGTCTTGATAGTAGTAAAATACTTTCAATGTATGTAGGAGAGAGTGAAAAAAATGTTAGAAGAATGTTTGATGAATATTATGAAATAGCTGAAAAACTAAAAACAAAACCTGTATTGTTACTAAATGAAGCAGACCAATTTCTTTCCACTAGAACAACTGCATCTTTTAGCTCTGCTGATAAAATGCATAATCAGATGCAAAATATTTTCTTAGAACAACTAGAAAAATTTGATGGTGTTTTGATAGCTACTACAAATTTATTGGAGACATTGGATATAGCTTTTTCTAGAAGATTTGATTATAAAATTAAATTTGAAAAACCTTCTTTTAAAGATAGAATCAAATTATGGAATCTTAAATTGCCTAAAAATGCCGATTTTGAAGAAGATTTTGATATTAAAAAGTTAGCAAAATATGAATTAACGCCTGCTCAAATTGAGATGGTTATTAAAAATACTGCTTTAAAAGTTGCGCTTAGAAAAAATCCTGTTTTTAAAGTGAAAGATTTTATTGAAACTATTGAAAAAGAGAAACAAAATGCATTTGATAGTGAAAAAGAGCTTGGATTTAAATTTTAATATTACAAATTGTAACACATTAACTAAATATTAATAAAATAAGACAAAAATTGTTATAATTTTAACTTATAATTAGTTATATTAAGATTAAATTACTAGCAAAATTTGATAATATTTGAAAAAAGGAGAACTTATGGAAACCATTTTAATATATGGTTCAGGTATTTTAGCAGGTATATTATTATTATATTTTTTAGGAATTATGGTAGCACCTTATAATCCAGGTGAAGTTAAAAATGACCATTTTGAGTGTGGATTACCACCTAGCTCTGAAGTTCCTATGAAAGCAAATTTTAATTATTTTATATTTGCTATTGCTTTTATTGTATTTGATATGGCAGGATTGTTTTTTAGTCTTTTTGTATTTGCAGATAATGTAGATGCTTTGAAATGGGCTATGGTATTTGGAATATTATTATTTGCAGCTATTACAGTTAGTATGAAGGAGTATAGAAATGCTAAAAGTTCTTGATTTTTTTAATTATGCAAGGAGCAAGTCTCCTTGGATTGTTCACTTTTGTAGTGGATGTTGTTCTCTTGAAATGCTTGCGGCAATGGGACCTAGATATGATTGGGAGAGATATGGTTATATTATGACTCCAACTCCAAGACAAGCTGATATTATTTTCATTACAGGACTTGTAAGTAAAAAAATTTTACCAGCTCTTCTTAGAACATATGAACAAATGCCTGAGCCTAGATATGTAGTTGCAATTGGTGCTTGTGCATATGATGGAGGACCATACAATGATTCTCCTTCTGTTATCAAAAATATGACAGAAATTCTTCCAGCTGATGTTTTTGTAGCTGGTTGTCCTCCAAAACCAGAAGCAATTATAGCAGGGCTTGAAGAACTTAAAGAAAAGATTAAAAGAGGCGAGCCTTCTGCATCAAGTCAAGGCGGCCTTTGGAAACAAATGAAATTTTAAGGGATGAGTATGGAGAAAATTAAAGAAGTTTTAAATAAATTTGATATGGAATATGTAGAAGATTATAAACCTACATGGGTTAAAGCTAAGCTTAAAAACAAAGATGATATTACAAAAGTTGTTGAAGCTTTAAAAGAGATTGGAGTTAGAAGCTGTTCAACTGTTTCTCCTACTGATTATCCAGAAGAAAATAGAATGGAGATTAATTATTTCCTTGAAGATATTGAAAATAAAAAAAATGTATGGCTAAAAGTTGATATAGAAAGAGATTTGGAAAAATGTGAAATTGATTCCATTACTCCAATACTTGAAAGTGCAGATTATCATGAGCTTGAGAGTTATTCAACTTTTGGAGTAAAGTTTAAAGGACATCCAAATTTAAGATACTTTTTAATTAGTGCAGATTATTATGGAAAATTTCCTTTTAGAAAAGATTTTGATTGGGATGAACATGAAAAAAATGTAATTGAAAATGTAAATAAAATTTCTGAAGAGTTTTTTGAAGAGTATGAAGAAAATGAAGAAACTATGGGGCATGAAGGAAGTAGAACTGTTCTTCATTGGGGACCAACTCATCCAGCAAGTGGACCTATTAGACTTAAAGTTTATACAAATGGTGAAAATATTGAAAAAGTAGAACCAGATATAGGATATGTTTGGAGAGCACTTGAGAAACTAGCTGAGAGAAAAGATTTTATTGGAACTATTGTAGCAGTTGAGAGAATATGTTTTATGGATAATACAAACCCTATGATTTGTTATGCTCAAGCAGTTGAAGAGATTGCAGGAAAAGAAATTACTCCATTTGCAAAGTATATGAGAGTTATTTTAGGTGAGCTTGGAAGAACTGTAAGCCATTTAATTTCACTTGGTGGATTTTTTGGAACAATGGGACTTCAAACATTTTTAATGTGGTGTTTAGATGTAAGAGAATATTTTCTTGATGTTTTAGAAGATTACTCAGGTGCTAGAATTGCTACTGCTTGTATTGAGCCAGGAGGTGTTAGATATCCTCTTAATGATTATAAAGCTTGGTTTGCTGAAATAGATAAAGCAATTGAGAAATGGGAGAGTGTAAAACCTGATATTGAAGATATTTTTCTTAAAAACCCTCTTATGACTGTTAGAGCAAAAGATATTGGTATTTTTACTAAAGATGATGTAATAGATAATTACCTTCAAGGTCCAATTGCAAGAGCTAGCAATGTAAAAACAGATGTGAGACTTGATGAGCCATATGCTGCTTATGGTGAATTAAAAATGGATTATGTAACTTGTGAAAATGGTGATACAAGAGATAGACTTTATATAATTTATAAAGAGATTAATCAATCAATTGATTTAATGAAACAGGCAATGAAAAAGATAGAAGAAGGTATAGAAGCTGGTGAAATGGACCCTAAAAAAGATCATTTAGTAAAAATGCCGCGTCGTATGCCAGAAGGAGAAGCTGTTAGTAGAGTTGAATGGGCAAGAGGTGAGATGTTAATGCATCTTGTAACAATGCCAAAATCAACAAATCCTTATAGATTAAAATTAAAAGCACCTAGTGTAAATCATACAAGAATGCTTGAAAAATTATTACCAAATCATACCCTCTCAGATATTCCATTACTTTATGGTAGTATGCATATCTGTCAGGGTGATTTGGATAGATAGGAGGTTGCAATGAATATATGGGAAATATTGTTTTATATTTTTATTTTTCCAGGATTAACATTTTTGCTTTTATGGACATTTTTTGTATTTTATTTTTCAAGAAAGGCATTAGCTTATATACATAAAAGAGTAGGACCTCATTATAATGGACCTGCTGGAAGTTTACAAACAGTGTGGGATATATTTAAATTATTAACAAAAGAATCAATTACTCCAAAATCAGCTGATCCATATCTATTTAATATTATTCCAATTATTACACCACTTGTAGCGGCTTTGCCTGTAATTCTTATTCCATGGACTCCTATTATAAATCATGGGCATGCAATATTAGATACAAATTATGGAGTTTTAGGGCTTGTTGTATTAATTGGAGTTGAGCCATTTTTACTTTTCCTTACAGGATTTGGAAGTCATAATAAATATTCATTTCTTGGTGGTATGAGAATTTTGGCTCAAATGATTTCAATGGAAGCTCCATTTTTCTTAGCGGCGCTTTCACCTGCACTACTTTTTGGAACTATGAATTTATATGATATTATGTATTCAAATACATGGTTAACAACTTTAATTTTACTTCCTGGTGCAATTATATTTATAATAGCAATGTTAGGAATACTTGAACAGCCTCCATTTAATATTCCAGATGCAGAACAAGAAATTGTTTATGGATTTTATACAGAGTATGCAGGAACAAATTATGTATTGCTTAAATTTGCAGAATTTACAGAAATTTTAGTAGTAAGTGCAGCTGCAGTTACTTTGTTTTTCGGAGGATACAGAGGAATATTTTTTGATAGTTTTTGGTGGTTATTTTTTAAAATAGTTATTTTAGCAATTATAATTGTTGCTATTAGAGCATCTAACCCTAGACTTAGACTTGATCAAATGCTTAAATTTACATGGAGCTGGTTAACACCTTTAGCTATACTAAATTTAGTATGGATTACATTTGCAAAAATATACATTTTAGGAGTTTAGTATGTTATTTCAAATTTCAGAAAAAATGTTAAGAGTTTTGAAAGCTTGGACGGAGCCAAGAATAGCGACAAAAGATGTTGTTAAAGAGCCGGCTCATAAATCTCCTATTTTTAGAGGAAGACATGTAGTGAGATATGATATTTGTACAGGATGTGATGCATGTAATAAAATATGTCCTGTTGATGCTATTAAAATGAAACCACTTCCTCTAAAAAGACCAAATAAAATACCAGAAGTAAACTTGGCAATTTGTATATTTTGCGGTCTTTGCGAAGATGTTTGTCCTACAAAACCAGAAAAAGCAATAAAACTTGCAGGTGGTGATATAGAAATGATTACAGATGGAACTCATAATGCTCTTGATAATTTTTGGGTAAGAGTAGAAGTTCCTGAAGAGTGGATTGAACAGAAAAAAAGAGAAGAAGAAGAAAAAGCTAGAAAAAGAGCTGAAATGATGGCTAAGAAAAAAGCAGAAGCAGAAGCAAAGAAAAAAGCAGAAGCTGCAAAAGCCACAGAAAATAAAGAAGCACCAGAAAATAAAGGGGAAGAAAAATGAGTATATTAATCTTAGCTCTTGCCATTATTTTAGCAGTTATGAGTTTAGTTCAAAAAAACACTGTAGCATCTGTTATTGCATTTGTTAGTATGATGTTTTTACTTGGAATTTATTATATTTTGCTTGGAGAAAAATTATTAGGATTATTCCAAATATTTGTATATACCGGAGGAATTGTTGTATTAACATTATTTGGTGTAACAGTTATTGGTTCTAAATTTCCTGATTTTAAAATTAGACCATGGGCTGTTAGTATAGTTACTGTTGTAATTATTGGTCTTTTAATTGTGCCATTTTTACTTCCAAGTATGCCAATGGGAGGAAAAGTAATTCCATTAAAAGACCAAGTAAAAATATTTACTGATTTTTATTCATTAATTGCAATTTTTATGGGGGTAGTTGCAGCAAGTATTCTTTATGGAAGTATTAGGATGCTTCATACCCTAAAACATGGAAAGGAATAAAAATGGTGGGATTTTATATAGATGCAATAGCTGCATTGATTCTTTTTGGAGTAGGATTATATGGAGTGACAAGTAAAAGTGATTTTTTGAAAATATTCTTTTCGCTTGAAATGCTTTTAAATGCAGTTATTTTGCTTTTAGCAAGTGGAGCTTATCATTTTGGACTTACAAGAGGTTTAGCAGTTGCTTATGTAATAATAGTAATTGCTACTTTAGAGGCTGCAGCTGGAATTTTAATATTTATTTTAAGTCATAGAATTACTGGGGAAATTATTCCAGATAATCTAAATAAGGCGGTGGAAGATGAATAATGCAGTATATATTTTACTTGTAGCACCATTTATAGGTGCAGCAGTAGCATATATTTTAGGTAAATTTAGACAGCCTCTAGCATTCTGGACAGCAGAGATAACAGGTGCTATTTTATTCTTAGCTAGTGTTGTTATTTTCATGAAGTATTCAAATACACCAATTAATTACGATATTCCATGGATACATTATGGAAATTTTACAATTCCTTTTGGAATATACATTGACCATTTATCAATTGTAATGCTTTTAATTGCTACAGGTCTTGGATTTTTGGATATTCATTTTGCTCATGATTATATGGGAGAAGATCCAGACCAACCAAGATATTATGCAAAAGTATTATTCTTTATTGGTGGTATGATATTATTAGTTATTACCAAAAATTTAATAGGAGCTTTTGTTGGTTGGGAATTTATGGGACTTGCTAGTTATGCTCTTATTAGTTTCTGGTATTATAAAAAGTCTGCAGCAGATGCAGGTATGCAAGCATTTCTTTATACAAGATTTGGTGATATATTTATTTTAGCGGCTATTGCTTTGTTAATGATTTTTGTTGGAACTACTAATTTAGTTGAACTTAATCATTTAGCAGATGCCGGAGAAATAAATAAAACTGTTGCATTGGTAGCAGCATTATTTGTATTTATGGGTGCTATTGGTAAATCAGGACAATTTCCACTTTATCCTTGGCTTATGAATGCTATGGAAGGTCCTACAACAGTTTCAGCACTTATTCATGGTGCTACTATGGTTAATAGTGGTATTTATATTGTTGCAAGAATGTTTGATTTTTTCCATTATACAGAAGCTTTGTATATAGTTGCAAATGTAGCAGCTCTTTCAGCATTCATTGGTTCAACTTCAGCACTTGTTCAAAAAGAGATTAAAAAAATCTTGGCATATTCAACAATGTCTCATCTTTCAATTGCATTTGTAGGATTAGGAGTAGGAAGTTTAGCTGCTGGTATGCTTCATTTAGTAAACCATGCAATCTTTAAAGCATTGCTTTTCTTATCAGCAGGTGCAGTTATTTATATTGCTCATCATACAAAAGATGCTTGGAAACTTGGAGGTCTTATTAAAACTGCTCCTTGGATAGCATTATTCTTTGCAATGGGTTCATTATCACTTGCAGGAGTACCTCCATTTAGTGGATTTTTCTCAAAAGAGATGGTTGTAAGTGCTGCATGGGAGTGGGGTAATGGATTTACTGCTACTTTCGTAACAATAGCGGCACTTTTATCAATTGCTTATATTACAAGACTTTGGATTTTGATATTCTTAGGTGAACCTAGAAATGAAGATATTGCAGGAAGCGTTCATAAACCAAGTAATTTATGGATGAGGTTACCTCTTGGTATTTTGGCATTTACTACACTTTTTATTTCTATTTGGCAAAGTGATATTGTTCATTATATTGTAGGTAAAGAAGTAGTAGAACCTGAAATAGTTGGATTAACTGCATTTATGTTAACATGTATGTTGATTATTTTCTTAATTGTAGTTGGTTTATATGTGAAAGGACTTAATTTACTTTATAAAATTGCATCACACCATTTTGTACAAACAATTCATCAAGTATTATTCAATGGATATTATGTAGAAGCTATGATTACTTGGATTTCAAAAAATATTTTTGTAAATGCGATTGCAGCTGCAGCAAGATGGTTTGATACTTATGTAATTGATTATATTGTAAATGCGACAGTAGCTATGTCACTTTATACTTATAAATTCTTTAGATTAGGTCATTCAGGAAAAGTTGGTTCTTATATGGGACAATTTGTTCTTGGAGTTGCAATTATAGTAATTGCTATATTAATAATTGTAAAGGGGCTGTAAATGGTAGCGGTAGATATAATTTTTGCGCCGATTTTTCTTTCGGCCCTTGTCTATTTTTTGACAAGAGGAGCACAACATATTGCTAAATATGTAGCACTTGGATGGTTTATAGTATTGTTTATTATTTCTTTAAATTGGTTAGCTCAAATAATGCATCCAGAGCATTATGCTTTTGCACCAGAAGTGTTAGCTTATATAAAATCAACAGGGTTTTTACCACTTGGAGAATTTTTAAGTGTTCCGGCATTTGGATTTAGTTTAACACTTCAAATTGATGCTTTAAGTGTTGCTATGTTGTTATTAACATCAGCACTTTTAATATTAGTAGTTTTTACATCTTGGGAAGAGAAAAATCAAGCAGCATATTTTAGTTTATTAATTCTATTTAGTGGTCCTATTTTTGGTGTATTTATGACAACAAATGTATTGTGGTTTTTTATGTTTTGGGAATTAACACTTGTGCCTATGTTATTTTTAGTTGGATATTGGGGAGCAGAAGGAGTTGAAGTTAAAAAAGTATTTAATATTGAAATAAAACTTCCAAGTAGAGTATACGCAGCAATTAAATTTTTCTTATATACTCATGTTTTTGCAATGTTTATGTTTATTGGATTTTTCTTATTATTTAAGCAAACAGGTTATTGGGATTTTACATTAATTAAAGAAGCTAGTTTAGCAACACCAGCTCTTATTTGGTGGTTGATGTTTTTGGGATTTGCAGCAAAATTGCCTGTGTTTCCGTTCCATACATGGCTTCCAGATGCTCACGTTCAAGCGCCAAGTTCTATCTCAGTGTTACTTGCAGGGGTACTTTTAAAAATGGGTGCATATGGGCTTATAAGATTTACTGTTGAGCTTATGCCTGCAACTACTGCTCGTTTTGCTATGTGGATGGTTATTTTAGGACTTGCTACTACATTTTTTGCAGGTTTTCTTGCAATTTATGAAAAACATATCAAAAAAATGGTTGCATACTCTTCAATTTCTCATATGGGACTTGTAGTAGTAGCAATTGCTACTATGAGTTATGATGGTTTAAGTGCAGCACTTTATGAAATGATAGGACATGCTCTTGTAATTTCACCTCTTTTCTTAATTGCAGGATGGTTACATCATAAAACTCATACATGGTATATGGATGAGATGGGTGGAATTATGAAATATGCACCTTATGCTAGTACAATATTTATTATTGCAGGTATGGCAGCTCTTGGACTTCCAGGTACAATGGGCTTTATTGGAGAGCTTACAATTATAATTTCCGCTGTTAAGTCATTTGGATGGTGGATTGCAGTTATCGCACTTTCTGGAATGATAAGTGCTGGTTATATAATTTGGTCTGTAAGAAGAGCTATTCATGGTGAACCAAGTGAAATTGTAAAAAAAGCAAATTTTCATATGAGTTTTGCTGAAAAATTTGCGTTGGCAATATTTACTATTTTTATTATTTATTTCGGAGTTAATCCGCAACCAATTTTTGATATAGCAAATAAAGCATTTAGCTTTTTTGGAGGTATGTAATGAGTTTCATAATATTAATAGCAGCAGGATTAATTGTTCCGATTTTTTATAGAAACAATATTTTTATTGCAAAAATGATTGCATTGATTGCTTTTATTGTTGCAGCTTATTTTATTTATCAAGGGGATTCTTTAAATAGTATATTCCCTTATTTTGTTTTAGATAGAGCAACTATGCTTATGGAATTTGCACTTCTTGCGACATTAGCAGCTGTTTCTTTATCTCTTACAGGTTTTGAGAGACCTTTAATTGCACAAATGCTCTTTTTAGCAGGAGTTTCTTTAGGTCTTCTTGAAACAAACAATTTCTTTTTATATGTAGTTTTATTTGAGGTAGTTGCTATTATCTCTTATATTTTAGTTGCAAATATTAGAAACTTTTTTAATGCAGAAGGTGCTATAAAAGCATTTATTGCAGGTGCTGTAGCTAGTGGTATTATTTTATTAGGTTTTGCACTATTTAGTTTAACAAGTGATAGTTTTAATTATGCTCATATGAATGTAAGCGGTAAATTTACTTTAATTGCAGTTGCTATTATGTTAGCTGGTATTTTTTACAAACTTACAGTTGTTCCTATGCATGGATGGGCAGCGGATGCTTATTCTCAAGTAAATCATGCTGCAGCTGCAATTTTAAGTGGGGTTATTAAAAGTGTTGTTTTAGTTGCTACATTTAAGGCTTTTTATAAGTTTATGATTGCATATCCTCTTGCAACAGTTTTAATCTTTAGTTTCTTTGCTATTTTGACTATGACTCTTGCTAATTTTATGGCACTTTTCCAAAAAAGAATTTCAAAAATTCTTGCTTATTCATCAATTGCTCATAGTGGATATGCTCTAATTCCTTTTGCAGCGGCTGCAAGTGTTTATTCTTATGCGGGAGTACTTTATTATGCAATCGCATATATTTTTATGCAAACTAGTGTATTTTTAATTCTTAATGATTTTAGAAGAGAAGCAGGAGTTAAATATTTACAAGATATAAAAGGTATGGGTAAAAGAGCACCTTTACACTCTTTATTTTTTACATTACAAATTTTTTCACTTGCAGGTATTCCTCTTTTAGCAGGATTTTTAGCAAAAGCTGTGGCATTTTATGCAGGAGTAGATGCTGGGCTTTGGCCAATTGTACTTATTGCGGCACTTAACTCAGCGTTAGCAGTAGCATATTATGCATGGATTATTAAACATTTATATTTTGATGAACCAAAAACAAATTCAACAATTAAAATGTCAGCTGGAAGTCTTATTGGTCAATTAATCTTACTTGCAGGAACTATCTATTTTGGTATTGTAGCGGCAAATGTGATTAACTCAACAATTACTTTTTAAGAGATTGAATGAGAGTTATTCTCTTTTTTCTTTTTCCGTTTTTATTATTTTCTCTTGAAATTAATGTTGATTATTATGAAAATAATAATATAAAAAATGAAATAACTACACTTTATAATAATTTTGCTTTTTCATGTAAAAAAAATAAAAATATTGTAATATGTGAATTTGACAAAATTCCTTCTACATATGTTTTTAAAACAAAAAGTACTTTTTTTAAATTTATTCCAATTTTTAAAAATCATAAATTTTATTTAAAAATTATTTGTAAAAAAAAGTGTTATTTAATTTCAAGAGAGGATAATTTATATAAAAATCCTTTGATTACTTTATTTAATGAAAAAAAATCCAAAAAATGGATAATAATAGCTCCAATTGAACCTTTCTTATCTAAGCAAAAGCCAAACGGACTAAATTTTTATTTTAAACATTCTTTAAGAATTTATATAGGAGCTGTTGATGAGAATGAAAATCCTATTGTAGTTTCTAAAGAATCTCAAGATGTTATTAAATATTTTGCAATTTTAAAAGGCTTTAAAGCCGGAAAAGACGTAAGTGATGATATTGATGATTTTATAAAGAATTATCCTAATTCTGTTTTTATTCCAGATGTGCTTTATATGAAAATGGTTTTACTTGAGAGAAATAATGATCCAGAAGATGTAGTAGCCATTGGTAAAGAATGGATTAAAAAGTATGCATATGATGATAAGCTTCCTAAAGTCCTTCTTTTGATGGCAAGAGCATATTCTCAAATGGGATTTTTAAGTAATGCGAGTTATTTTTTTAATAGAATTATCACAGAATATCCTGGTACAAAAGAAGCAGATTTAGCAAAAATATATTTAGCTGATCAATTATATTCTATGGGAGATACTAAAAAAGCAATGAAATTATATGAAGATGTATTGTTTTCTACAAAAAATCTTGATATTGCTTCTCTTGCCGCTTCTAGAATTGCTCAAAGATATCTCTCAACAGGAGAATTTAAAAAAGCTTATGAATATTATCTTAAAATATATAGAGCTAATAAAAAATTTTTACTTAAAAATAATAATAAAGCTTTTAATTTAGCTAAAATGCTAGCAACTCATAAAATGTATTCTCTTGCTATTAATATAGGAGAAGATTTATTAAAAAAATTAAAATATACTAATCCTTTGTATGAACCTTTAGTTTATTATTTAGCTCTTTGGAATTATAAAGCAAAGCATTATCAAAAAGCTTTATATTATGTAAATTTATATCTTAAAAAATTTCCTTATGGAGAATATAGTGATAATATTAATTCTTTAAAAGATAAAATTTTGTTTAATTTACCATTTAAGAATGTAAAAGAAGAATTAAGTTATATAAATAAAATAATATCTGAATATAAAGGAAGTACTATTGCTCTAAAAGCTATAGTTAAAAAGGCAAAAATTTTAAAACAGATGAAAAAATATGGAGAAATTTTGAAAATGATAGATACTTTAAAAAATATTCCTTCAGATATTTTTCCTGATAAAAATAAATTTATAAAAGAAGTAGAAAAAGAGTATTTAATACAACTTTTACAAAAAAATAAATGTATACAAGCTATAAATTTAATAAAAAAATATCATATCAAACTTTCTAAAAGATATGATGATGAAGTTTATAACTGTGCAATGAAAGCGATGGATTATGAACTCGCATCAATTATTTGTAATAAATATCTAGATTCTCCTAATGACAAAATTTTTATAAAATGGATGAAAAGAAAAATAGAAGCATTAAAAGCTATGGGTGATTATAAAGATCTTGTTTTAGCTATTGATGATTTATGTCAAGTTTATAAAAATTGTTATAAATATAAACTTTATAAATTTTTTGCATTATGGAATTTAAAAGAGTATAAAAAAGCTTTAAAGGTTGCACAATCTATTAAGAAAAAAGATATAAGAAATAGTGATGTTTATATAAAAATTGTAAGATGGGCTGTGCAAAATAAAAATTATCTTTTAGCAGCAACATTTGCAAAAAAAATTATTGATTTACAAAATGAATTTAAAGCTTATCCTTATTCTCCTTTTGTAGAATTTGTGTATGCTCAATATTCAAAAGATAAAAAAGAAGCTATTAAAATTTTAAAAGAACTTTTACACAGAGTTAATGGAGAAAATAGAGCAAGAGCTTTATTTATGCTTGCAAATTTAACAGGAGATAAACATTATTTGAAAGAGTGTATAAAAATAAAAAATTCAAAGCTTTGGAGAGGTTTATGTAAAGATGCTTTGAATCTTTTTTAATTTAATGTTTTCATTTTATATTCAAATAATTGATTATCAAAATTCATATAAAATATATCAAAAAATTTATAATCATTAATAACATGTGAACCTTCATATTTAAAAGCTTTTTCCCATGGTAAAGGAATAGGAGTAGTGATTACTCCAGCAATTGTAGCCGTTGTTTGACCAGAATTTTCTTTTTCTAGTTTGTCATAAGTTACTAATGTATTTATTGTTGTAATATTATTATCTTTATAAGTGTCAAAAGAGATTGTAAATGTTAATCTATATATATTATCTCCTTGAGAAACAGTTCCCTCTGCTGAAATAAATCTATTTTTTTTATTAATTTGCAATATATTCATTCCAAATGAAAGTAAAGAATCTTTCATTGCATTAAATACTACATTATATTTTTCTGGATAAGTTCTTTGTTTGAAGCAATAATTTTGATTTTGTATTGTTATTGCAAATGCAAAAAAATTAAACAATAAAATTAATACCATTTTTTTCATTTATTACTCCTCTTTAGGTAATTTACATCTAAAAAAGCCAGTATAAATTACTTTGTTGTTTTTAAATTTAATTATAAAATCATTAAATGTTTTTGTATCATCGTTTGTCAATACACCTTTATATATCCATAAAGTTGTATTTCCTACTTGTGAAATTTCATCTGGTTCTACATTTAAAATTTTTTTAACTTCGGCTTTCGTCATTCCTTTTGTAATTAAAACTCTTTTACTTACTACTTTTTTTAAAGGAGGTTGTCCTCCACATGCAATAAATAATAATACTGTTGCCAATAATGGAAAAAGTTTTTTCATTTTTTCTCCTTTTTTTCGTTTATTATATCAAAAATAATATTTTCTAATTTTTCTAAAGGAGCTTTTATAGTGTTAAATTGAGTTTTATTAAA
>JALVUH010000178.1:0-2392 GCA_027035735.1 Nautiliaceae bacterium | reverse complement strand
GTTTGTTGTCTTTTTGCAAGACGAGAAGTATTTGTTACTATTTTTTCAAAAAGTTCTTTTTTATTATAAATTCCATTAAAATAATCAAGAACTTCTTTTATTCCTATAGCTTTTAGAGCAGGTAATCTTCTATCTTTATATTTTGCTTCTAAAAATGCTACTTCATCAATTAATCCCATTTCAAACATTTTTTTTGTTCGTTTAATAATTCTTTTTCTAAGAGTATTTCTATCAATATCAATTTCAAATATAGGAATATTTGGAAGTATTGGTTGAGGAGGATTTTTTTTAAAGTATATAGTTGGAGGTAAATTTGTTGCAAGATAAATTTCAGCTCCTTTAGTGATTCTATAACTATCATTTGGAGAAATTT
Source organism: Nautiliaceae bacterium (assembly GCA_027035735.1). Lineage (GTDB taxonomy): Bacteria > Campylobacterota > Campylobacteria > Campylobacterales > Nautiliaceae > JALTBU01. The sequence continues at coordinate 2,019 of JALVUH010000178.1, read as the reverse complement.
TTGATGCAAAATCTGGGTCTATTTGTTTTAATTTTTCATATGTGAATTTTTTGGCTTCTTTTTTAATCTCTTCATTAATGTTTGGCATAGGAGAAATTCCATCAATCATTGCTTTTAGATAAAATCCTGTCCCACCTACTATAATAATATTTTTATGAGGGATTTTTTTATAAATTTCAATGAATTTTGTTACATCAAATTTTTCATTTGGATAAATTTCATCTATTCCATAATGTTTAACTTTTTTTAATTCTTCTTTAGAAGGTTTTGCTGAGGCTATATCTATTTCTTTATAAATACTTAAAGAATCAAGAGAGAGTATTTCATAATTTAGCTTTTTTGCTAGCTTAATTGCCAAATCACTTTTTCCACTGGCAGTAGGACCAATTAAAGCAAACAAATTTTCCCTTTTTTGTTACAATTATACAAAAAGATTAAACTAAAATTAAGGAGATATATGAATATAAAAAAATATATGGATTTGGTTAAATTTTCTCATACTATATTTAGTATTCCGTTTATTCTTATAGCTATGATAGTAGCTGCTAATGGATGGTTTGGTTGGAAACTTTTAGTTCTTGGGATTTTAGCAGCTATTAGTGCAAGAAATTTTGCAATGGCAGTAAATAGATATTTAGATAGAGATATAGATGCGAAAAATCCTAGAACTAAAGATAGAGTAAGTGTAACAGGTGAAATCAGTGAAAATGAGATGAAATTATTTATTTTAGCAAATGCTTTAATTTTTATAGGCGTTGCTTATTTAATAAATGATTTGGCATTTAAATTAAGTATTCCTATTTTAATAATTTTGGGAGGATATAGTTATTTTAAAAGATTTAGTGAGTTTGCACATTTAATTTTAGGATTATCTTTAGGATTAGCTCCTATCGCAGGAGCGATTGCAGTTACTAATTCAATTCCATGTTGGAGTGTATTTTTAGCTATAGGAGTTATGTTTTGGGTAGCGGGATTTGATATTTTGTATTCACTTCAAGATATGGAATTTGATAAAAAAGAAGGTCTTTATTCTATTCCTGCTAAAATAGGAGAAAAAGGAGCTCTTTTTATTTCTAAAATGTTTCATTTTTTTGCTGTGATTTTTTGGTTTTTATTTGTTGCTTATGCAAATTTAGGTTTTTTTGCATATTTGGCAGTTATTTTTGCAGCTGTTATGCTTTATTATGAGCAAAAGTTAGTAGATAAAGATTATAAAAATATTCCAAAAGCTTTTTTTGATGTAAATGGTTATCTTGGTATAATATTTTTGATTTTAATTATTTTTGATAGGATAATATAATGAGATTTGTAGATGCATATGTTCCTATAGAATTTGATGAATATAATGAAACATTAAAAGAAGAATTTGATAAACTTGGAAGTGAAACTGATGATCCAATAGGACAATTTATTAAACTTGCAAAAGCAAGAGGAGAAACAAAAGAGACTGATCCAATACTTTTGGAATTATTAATTGCACTTCATAGAAAAGTTGATGAATTAACTGCATATGTTAAAAATGAAAAAAAAGAACTTTTACCTTTAAAATATAAGAGTGAAACAAATGGAATAGGATTTGAATATTTTAGAATAAAAGATAAAATTTTAAAAAAAGGTATTAAATATTACGGAAGATTTGATTTACCTGTATTTCCTGAGAGAAAAGTTCCAGTAATATTTGAAGGATATAGTGAAGATATAGCAAAAATTATTCATATGCATGATAGAGATATAAAAGATTATAATGCATATATTACTGCAAGAGAAAGAGCAATAATTAGGGAGATGAAAGCAAAAAATGGATAAAACATTATTAATTACAATTATTATTTTTGTAGGTCTTAGTTTTTTTATGTTATTGTTATTTTGGTATATCTTAAAAAGAGACAAAGTAATTGAACAAAAATTTGCAGCTTTTGAGCTGTCTTTGGAGGAGGTTCATAAAGAAATTTATGAATTAAAAAAAGAGACTAATACCTCTTCAAAAGAGAAATTAGAAAAAATTGAAAGAATTATAGA
>JALVUH010000177.1 GCA_027035735.1 Nautiliaceae bacterium | reverse complement strand
GTTTCAACGGCTTTTTTATATTCTTCATGATTTCTTATCATTTTAACTCCGTTTTTTTTCTTATTGTAGCATATTGCAGCCGGCGTAGTAATTAGATTATATCAAAAAACTTAAAAAAAAGCAACTTTTTTTAGTCTTTTAGACTTAACCTTTTAACTCTTTTTTTATCTCTTAATACATACTTAGATAAAAATTTACAATAATCACTGTAGCAAACATTATATCTCTCTTCTACATTGTGAGTATTTTCAAATTGAAGTCTTAAATAATCTTTTCCTCCATACCTATAAAATAAAACTCCACTATAAAAAAATCTTTTTCTATTTAAAAATTCAACTATTTCATCTACTTCTTTTGTCTCAAGATTAATATCTGCATAAATCATATCAGCATTTATTTTGGCTCTAGAAAAAAGTAAATTAAATCTATTCTCAAAATTTTTAATTTTTCCATCTATAACAATTCCAGCAATTTTTAAAAGTCTATTTTCCCATAAATTAAGTTTTTTTCTAATTGGTTTTATTGCAGTTTTTTTAAGTTTAATTTTTGCTTTTTTATATCTATCTTTTATAATTTTTTCATATATTTTTGGAATATAGAGTGATTTAGGTGTAGTTTTAAAAAGTTTATAGCCTACAAGAGTTGCCGTTCTTTTTTCAAATTTAATATCTTTTTGAGCTATATATGAAGCTACTTCTCCAAGCTGAAGGGCTGTTTCTATCATTCCATGTTTTAAATTTGCTTTTTGAGAGAATGGATGAAACATAATAGCTTCACCATATATTGCATAAAGCCCCAAGCTCTCTGCTTTTTTTATCAAATAATCAAACATTTTATTCATAAGTCCTCTTCCTTTAAAATCAGGATGAACTACAACAGCCCCAATTTCACCATTATATTTATCATTTAAGCTCAAAAGAAATTGCCCTATAACTTTACCTTTATATTCAGCAACTATTGGATAATATTTATCACTCTCTATCATTTTGTCCCATGTTTTCGGGTCATAAAAACTTTTTTTATAATAGGTATCTCCATAATTTTCTTTGAAAAGTTCAACTATATCTTTACCATCACCTTTTTTTGCATCACGAATTATTGCATTTAGCTCTTTTTGTTTATAAACAATTGGTGAGCGAATATTTGTGATTATATTTTGTTTCATTTGTATTCCTTTAAAATTCCAGCAAAAACTTTTGCCCCTATTACTAAAGAATCTTCATCTATATCAAATCTTGGATGATGTTGTGGATAGCAAGTATTTTTTTCTTCATTGCAACAACCTAACCTAAAAAATGCTCCTTTTACAACCTTTAAATAATTAGCAAAATCCTCTCCTCCCATTACAGGAAGTTTTAAATCAACTACTTTTGCATATTTTTTAGCTGCTCTAATCACTACATCTACCATCTTATCATCATTTATAAGTTCTGGGTTTCCAAATATATAATTAAATTTATATTTTGCTCCCATACTTTTACAAACGCCTTTTATTGCATCCTCCATCATCTTTTTTATATTCTGTCTTACTTTATCATTAAGACTTCTAACAGTACCTGTAATTTTTACATAATCGCATATAATATTTGCTGCTTTTCCTCCTTCAATTGTCCCCATAGAGATAACTGCTGGATGAAGAGGGTCTATTTTTCTACTTACTATATGATTAATTGAATTAATTACAAGAGAAGCCGTAAGAATAGCATCAACTCCTTCATGTGGTCTTGCCCCATGAGCACTTTTACCAAAAATTTCTATCTCAAACATATCAGCACTTGCCATCATTTCTCCATATTTATATCCAATCTCACCAGTTTTAAGATAAGGATACATATGAAGCCCAAAAATTGCTTCAACCCCATCAAGTGCCCCATCTCTTATTAAATCTTCACTTCCTCCATCCATTACCTCTTCTGCATGTTGAAAAATACCTCTTATATTAAAAGGAAGCTCATTTTTATGTCTATTACACGCAATTAAAAAACCTGTAAGTATTGCACTATGCCCATCATGCCCGCACGCATGCATAACACCATCTTTTTTAGATTTATAAGGCTTATCTTCTTCTTCTTTAATAGGAAGTGCATCCATATCAGCCCTAAATGCTAATGTAGGTTTATTTTCATCTACTTTTATATCAACCACCATTCCATAATGGTTATCAAAAGTTTTAATATCTTCAATTCCCTCTTCTTCTAAGACTGACTTTATATAATCTCTTGTATCTTTTTCTTCATTACTCAAATCTGGATACATATGAAGATGTCGCCTAACTTCTATTATCAAATCTTTTAAATTATCAATTTCTTTAATTAATTTCATATGTTACTCCTTAGAGTTTATATATTAATTATAACATATTTTGAGTGAATTTATTTAATTTTAAATTTGATATTATTACGAAAAAAAGGATAAAAATGGATGTAATTGAACTTTTTAAAAAATTACTAAAATTTAAATCAATAACTCCAAATGACGATGGAGCAATGGAATTTATTAAAAATTATTTAGGAGAATATGAAGTTATTGAGAGCGAAAAAGAGGGAGTAAAAAATTTATTTCTTTATAAAAAATTTGGAGATGGAGAACATTTATGTTTTGCTGGACACATTGATGTAGTGCCACCCGGAGTTGGGTGGAATACTAATCCATTTGAACCAGTAGAAAAAGATGGATTTATATATGCAAGAGGTGCTCAAGATATGAAAAGTGGAGTTGCTGCTTTTTTATATGCACTTAAACATACTAAAAATTTTAATGGAACTTTATCAGCTCTTATTACAAGCGATGAAGAAGGAGATGCTATTTGGGGCACAAGATATATGCTAGAAATTCTTAAAGAAAAAAATATGCTTCCTGACTATGCAATAGTAGCAGAGCCAACTTGTGAAAAAGTTTTTGGAGATGCTATAAAAATTGGCAGACGTGGTTCAATTAATGGAGTTTTAAAAAAAATAGGAAAACAAGGTCATGCCGCATATCCTGAAAAATCAATTAACCCAATTCATAAAGTAGCAAAAGTTCTAGGTAAAATTGCAGGAGTTGATTTAGATAATGGAGATGAATATTTTGCACCAAGTAAATTTGTAGTAACAGATATAAGAGCTGGAATGGAAGTTACAAATGTAACTCCAGGAGAATTAAAAATGATGTTTAATGTAAGAAACAATACCCACACAGATAAAGAAAAAATTAAAAAATTTATTCATAAACATTTTAAAGATATGAATTATCAACTAGAGCTAAAAGAAAGTGCAAAACCTTTTATTACTAATCCAAACACAAAAGTTGTAAAAACTCTTGATAAAGCAATAAAAAAAGTTACAAACATTACTCCAAAATACTCAACTGCTGGCGGAACTAGTGATGCTAGATTTTTTGCTGAGAAAGGAGTTAAAGTAGTAGAATTTGGAGTAAAAAACGATACAATTCACGCTCCAAATGAACGCACAAGCAAAGATGAGGTAGTTAATCTTTCAAAAGTATTTAGCGAAGTTATAAGGGAGTGGTAGTGAAAGTATATGAGCTTAAAAAGGGAGATAAGTTAATTTATAAAGAAGAAATAATAACTTTTGAAGAAATCAGAGGTGATTTAGCAATATTTACAAATGAATGGGGAGAAGAGTATTCTTTTCCTGATTATTATTATGTTTATGAAATTGGAGAAATTTATTCTCAAAATTCAAAAGAAGAAGATAGTTATCCTACTTTGTTTTGAAATTTATTCTCACAACATCTCCAAATTTTAACCCATTTCCTATAAGTTCAACTTTATAACTAGTAATATATTTTGGATCTGTTACTTTATAAATTTTTGATATTTTAAAATTACTTTTTTTACCATTTATATACACTACTTTATTTTTAATTAAATCTATTTTATTTATAGGCACATAAATATCAAGTTTTTGTTTATTTATATCATATCCAAGAGCAATTTCACTTCCAATATTTACATAATCTCCTTTATTTACATTTATAGAATATAAATATCCACTAAATTTTATATTTTTTTTATTTAATAAATC
>JALVUH010000176.1 GCA_027035735.1 Nautiliaceae bacterium | reverse complement strand
TTTATATTAAGAAGTGCGGCAATTGAGTGCTGCTTAAGTTCTTCAAAAGCCTCAGGATTTTCATATATAAATTTAGCTATTTTTGTTTCTGTATCAAAAATTAAATTATCTTGAATGATTCCATCAAGATATTTCATTTTACGAAGCAATGAACTCATAATCTGCATACACACATCACCCTTTTGCATAAATTTTTTAAATTTTTCAAATTCAATTTTTAAAATAACTCCATCACTCTCCATTGCACAATTTGCAGGATAAGGCATATTTTCAAAATTAGCAAGCTCCGCTATTAAAGAAACTGGTTTAAATTTATGAATTATAAGTTCATTTCCTTTATTATCTACTTTATAAACTCTCACACTTCCTTCAATTAATAAATGCAAATAACTTGGCTCTTCTTTTTCATAAAATACTATTTCATCTTTTTTCAATTTTTTAACAATGGTAAACTTCTTAATTTCATTAAGGTCTTTATCATCTAAATTTTTAAATAAAAAATATTCTCTCAGATTCATATTTGGCCTTTTAAAACTTTTATAATTATAACGAAATATAAATTCTTAATATAAATCAAGCTTTTAATCTAAAACTTTTGATATAATCTAAAAAAAGGAGATATATGAAAATTTCAAAAGTTGCATATGAACCAATGAATGAAGTGCATGAAAATGAAATGAAAATACTTAATAAATTATTAAAAAAATTAAAAAATAATGAAGATTTTAAAAAAGAATTTGAAGAATTTTTTGAAGATGTAAAAAAACATTTTGCATTTGAAGAAGAGTTAATGCAAAAATATGATTTTTTTGCTTATTTACCTCATAAAATGGAACATGATAAAATTATCCAAGAACTTGAAGAAATAAAAGACAAAAATAAAGAAGAGATGTTAAAATATTTTAACGAAAGATTTTTGCCTTGGCTTGATAATCATATTTTAACTATTGATACAGTAACCGCAGGATTTTTAAATACAATAAGGAGAGAAAAATGAATTTTAATGATTATGTAGAGCTTGATACTTCATCAAAATCAATAATTTTATTATCTTATAAAGAAAATCATAATGAAATTATTATAAAAATAAATGATAAAGAAGTAAAATATATAAAGTTAAAACAAGAATTTATTGAATTTTTTACTGCAAACGAAGATTTTTCTAATCCTTTATCTCCCGAATTTAAAATTGATATTTATTTTAATAATTATAAAATTTCATATGAAGTTACAGGAGAAAATAAAGAAGAAGTTAAAAAATTCTTTGAATATATAAAATCAATTCTTATATAACTTGATATTTTCTAAGCTCTTCTTGGCTTATTCCTTCAATAAGTCCAAGGCTTTTTAGTTTTTCAATAACTTCAGGTGTTGTATCTACATCAGGTGGCCACTCTCTATTAAATCCATCAAGCTCATTTTTATTACTTCCATCAATTCCTATAATTTCATCTATCCATATATCACGCAATGCATCAATATTATTTGTAACTCTCCAAACAAGCATATAAGGATTATCTATCTCATCTGTATTTATAAAAATTACTATTCTTAGATTTTCTTTAAATTTTTTAATACTCTTAAAAATCTCTTTTGCTGACTTTTCTTTTTTAAATTTAATTACACAAATTGGATTTTTAGTATCTATCATATACTGCTTAACATTTTCAATTAAAGGCTCAACTTCTTGTAATTTTTTTAATAACTCTTCATCTTTTAAAATTTCTAATTTCCTCTCTTTTTTTAATTCCTTACTAGTAGCATCAATTCCAAGTTTTCCACCTACAAGTTCTTCAATACTTGAATGGTCAAGTTCATCTACAATTCCTTTTGAAATTAAAATTTTCTCTTTATCAAAATTATTTAAAATATATCTTGTTAGATTCTCATAATCTCTAAGAGGAGGAGCTTTTTCATCTACAAAAATAGCATGTTTTACAAAACTCATCTGCCCTACTCCCCATAAACTATGCATTATCTGAAGACTATGACCTGGATATCTTGGAGCAATTTTACAAAGTATTAAATTATGAAACACACCATTTTCTGGCATTGCATAATCTATTAAATCTGGTGCTGTGGTTTTTAAAAGAGGCAAAAATATTCTCTCCGTCGCATATCCCATATATTTATCTTCTAAAGGAGGCTTACCAACCACGGTAGCATAATATATTGGATTCTTTTTAGTAGTAATTGCTTTTACATGCATCACTGGAAAAGGTTTTTTAAGAGTATAATATCCTGTATGGTCTCCAAACATACCTTCTATTTCCATCTCTTCTGGGTCACAATATCCTTCAATTACTATATCAGCATCTGCTGGAACTTCTAAATCATTGCTTATACATTTAACAAGTTTTGGATTTTTGCCTCTAATAAATCCATAAAGCATAACTTCAAAAATCCCTGGTGGCATAGGAGCAGTCGCACACCAAGTATATAAAGGGTCTCCTCCTATTGCAATACTAACAGGCATTAATTTATTTGCTTTTTTATACTCCCAAAATAGATGAGCAGAGTCTTTGTGAATTTGCCAATGAAGCCCAAGGCGATAATCATCATAAACTTGAAGTCTATACATTCCTACATTTCTAGTCTCTCCATCAAGGCTTTTTGTATAAACCTGCCCCATCGTAATAAATTTTCCTCCATCTTTCTCCCATGTTTTAAGAATAGGCAAACGGCTAAGTTTTGCCGCTTCTCCTTCATAAATATGATATTGACATTCTCCTGTTTTTACACTCTTTGGAATGGTATTTTTTATAGCAAAAAGTTTCCCAAATGCTTTTAGCTTTTCTGAGAGAGTTTTTGGAGGTTTCATTTTTATAAGTTCTTCAATCTCTTTTGCTATTTCATCTAAATTTTTACCAAATATCTTCTCTACTACCTCATCATTTGCAAAAATATTCATCATAACAGGAATATCAAATTTTTTATCTCCATCAACTGGATTTTTAAAAAGCAAAATTTTTGGATTTTTTTTCTTAGCTTCAATATAAGCTAAATGTGGTATTTCAAGATTTACATCTAAAGGAGTATCAATTTCTTTTATGTATGGTTTTAATACTTCAAGCATTTAAATTCCTTATGATAAAAGTTAAAACTATTATTGTATTTAACACTTCTTTTAAAATATTTAATTTTAAATCAGCATCAATATTTGTATCAGCAAGACTTAACATCTCAAGAGATTTAATTATAGCTTCTTTAATCTCTTCTGGATAAATTTTTAGTGCATCTTTAATTTTTTTTGGATCTTTTGAGAGTAAAATATTCTCAGGAATAAAAATAGCAAAAAACAAAGCTAAATTTTTAAAAACTTTATTAAAATCTACTATTTCTATAAAATTTTTAATAAATTTATCTTTTTCTCTTAACACATCATTTGATAGATACTTTAAAAACTCTTTTAAAATCTCTTTTTCTTTTTCATCTAATTTATACTTTTTTAAAACTTCTTCAACATTAGCATTTGTCGCAATTAGTCCCATAAAAACAGCAAAAAATTCGCTAATATCAGTATTATTTTTTTCAGCAATTTTTTGAATAATTTTTAAAATTATTTTTTTCACTCTATCCCTTTAAAATGTTTATAAGATAAAAGTGCTTTTAAAATATTTTCATCCATTTCTGCAACAGATGGCTTTGAAAGTTTGATTTTTAAATTTGGTGAGTGCATAATCTCTTTTATCATTTCACTTAAATCTGGTTCATGACCAACTATAGCAATAACTCCATCTTTATCTTTTATCAAATCTTTTAAATCATAAATATTTGCTCCAGGTAAAAGTTTAGAAGTTTTTATAAAACTTGCTTCTTTATAAAAATGTGAGAGAATTTCCGCCGTTTGAAGAGCTCTTTTTGCAGTTGATGTTATAATATAATCAATCTCATAAATTTTTTTAATGGCCCTAAAAAGTCTTTTAGCTCTTTTTATACCCTTCTCAGTTAAAGGTCTATCAAAATCATGACCGCTAAAATTTTCTCTTTCAATAGCTAAAGAGTGTCTTATAAAAAGAAGTTTCATTTTTTAATCCTTAAA
>JALVUH010000175.1 GCA_027035735.1 Nautiliaceae bacterium | reverse complement strand
TCATGTCCAAATTCCGCAGGTGTTACTGAATGATTAAAAAGTAAATTATAAAGCCCCATTCCAGCCATTGCACCAGCCATAGAACCTAAAAAACTACTTCCAAAGCCACTTCCAAAACTGCTTGAAGTCGAAGTTTTGGTTTGAGTTTGAGGAGTTGCTTTCAAATCCTCGCTTGAGAACTTTTTTTCATTATCTCCTACTTTTTCTTCAAGTTTTGCTACTCTTTTATCAAGTTCATCTACTTTTTGAACTACTTTTTCTAAAACTAATCCCATTTTTTTTAAAGTATTTTCAATGTTTGTTAAATCCATTTTCCCCTCCTTTTATTTTTCTTTTTACTACATAAAAATAGCTTGGCTCTAAATTATTATAAAAAAGTTTAACTTTTGCTTCTTGATATAAATTAGTCTGTTTAATATTTTCAATTATACCAACTTTTGCACCTTTATAAAAAATACCATCAAGTCCACTAGTTATAACTAAATCACCTTTTTTTATTGTCTTAAATTTAGGAATATATTTTATTGTATCTATTTTACCATAAAAAATTCCTGGAATAGAGCTATTTTTATCTAAAATATACACAGTATAAGATGTATTTTTATTAGAATTTAAATAAGCTAAAGAGTAATCTCCTACTTTTTTAGCCACAATGCCAGCTGCCAAATTATTATAAACAAGACCTTGAGGAAGTTTACCTTTTGGATTGTAATCTATATAAATTTCTGAAAAATCAGGTAATTTAGCATAAGAAATAGTCTTTGTAAGAATTAAATTAGAATCTTTAATATACTTTAATTTATTTAAATCTTTGCAATTATAAAGTAAAGAATTTAAATAAGCTATTTTTTCTCTTAATTTTAAATTCTCTTTTGTCAATGATTTTATTTTAATAGATTGATTTTTTATTGAATTTATTTCATTAGAAATAGAAGTTTGTATCTCTATAACATTTAATTTAATAAAATTAAATAAATCTATTAATTCGTTTCTAAAAATAAAAAAAAGAAAAATAAATCCCAATAAAAATAGGATTAAATATCTTTTATTCATCAATACTTGAGAGTAAATCTATTTGTTCAAGTGCTTTACCAGTTCCTTTAGCAACAGCAAGAAGAGGATCTTCTGCAATATAAACTGGAAGTGAAACTAAATCACTAAAATATTTATCAAGCCCTCTAAGTAATGCTCCTCCACCTGTTAGCACGATTCCATTTTCTACAATATCACCAGCTAAATCTGCAGGAGTATCTTCAAGCACTTCTTTTAATGCTTCTCCTAATTCTTTAATCGGTTCTTTAAGCGCTTCTCTCACATCCTCACTTGTAACAGTTATAGTCTCAAGTAAACCTGAAATTCTATTTTTACCTTTTACAAGCATTTTAAGCTCTTTATCAAGTTTAATTGCACTTCCTATTTCTATTTTTATCTCTTCTGCAGTTCTTTCACCTATAATTAAATTATATTTTTTATTTACATAATCAACTATTGCCTTATCAAATCTATCACCAGCAACTCTTATTGATTTAGATACTACAAGACCTCCTAGAGAAATTACACCTATCTCAGTAGTTCCTCCTCCTATATCAATTACCATACTACCTTGAGGATCTCTTACAGGAAGACCAGCACCAATAGCAGCTGCCATTGGCTCTTCTATCAAATAAACTTCTCTAGCTCCTGCACTCATTGCTGATTCTTTAACTGCTTTTCTCTCAACTTGAGTTAGACCATAAGGCACACATATAACGATTCTTGGTCTAATCAAACCTTTTCTATTATGAACTTTTTGAATAAAATATCTTATCATCTCTTCTGTTACACTAAAATCTGCAATAACGCCATTTTTCATAGGTCTTATTGCTACAATATCTTTTGGAGTTTTTCCTATCATCTCTTTAGCTTCTTTTCCAACAGCTAAAACTTTTGTTTTATGTTTATCCTCTTTTATTGCCACAACACTTGGCTCATTTATTACAATACCTTTCCCTTTTACACTAACAAGTGTATTTGCAGTACCAAGGTCTATTGCCAAATCATTACTAAAAAGTCCTAAAATTTTATTAAACATTATTATCCTTTTTTACCAAAATAGGCTCAGCTCTTTTTTCAATTACATCTTTTGTAATAATAATTTTATATCCTTTATATTCTGGCAAATTAAACATAATATCAACCATTGCATCTTCAAGTATTGCTCTAAGACCTCTAGCTCCTGTCCCTCTTTTAATAGCCATATCAGCTATAGCTTCAAGGGCTTCTCTTTCAAATTCAAGCTCTACATCATCAAGTGCAAAAAGTGCTTGATATTGTTTAATTAAAGCATCTTTTGGTTCAGTTAAAACTCTTATTAAATCATCACGGCTAAGCTCTCTTAAAGTGGCTATTACTGGAAGTCTCCCTATAAGCTCAGGAATAAGTCCATATTTAACCAAATCTTCTGGCTCTACTAAAGCTAAAATATCATCTTTTGTTAGTTTTTCTTTTGGTTTTCCTAAAAAGCCCATAGTGGCACCCTCAAGCCTTCTTTGGATAATCTCTTCAAGTCCTTCAAATGCTCCACCACAAATAAAAAGTATATTTGTAGTATCAATTTGTAAAAATTCTTGATGAGGGTGTTTTCTCCCACCTTGTGGAGGGACATTTACAACACTTCCTTCTATTATTTTAAGAAGTGCTTGTTGAACCCCTTCACCACTTACATCTCTTGTAATTGATGGATTTTCGCTTTTTCTTGAAATTTTATCAATCTCATCTATAAAAATAATACCTCTCTCAGTTTTTTCCAAATCTCCATCTGCTGCTTGATATAATTTAAGTAAAACATTTTCAACATCTTCTCCAACATATCCAGCTTCTGTAAGAGATGTAGCATCTGCAATTGCAAGAGGCACATCAAGAAGTTTAGCTAAAGTTCTTGCTATAAGAGTTTTACCACTTCCCGTTGGTCCTATCATCAAAATATTTGATTTTTGAATCTCTACATCACTTTCACTTCCAAACATAATTCTTTTATAATGATTATAAACGGCTACCGAAATTATTTTTTTAGCTCTTTCTTGTCCTATTACATATTCATCAAGATGCTTTTTTATCTCTTTTGGAGTTAAAAGTTTAATACCTTCTGGTTTTTTTTGTTTCTTAACAGCACCCATTATAATATCATATGCTTGCAATACACAATTTTTACAAATAAATGCTTTATTATCTGGTGCTGCTAACAATGGATTTTCTTCTGTTTCTACACTTCCGCAAAAACTACACTTTTCTATCATAAGGAATTCCCCTTTTTGAATTTAATACAAACTCTGCTAAATGTTTTACATATTTATTTTCACTTTTTAATAATTTTTCTGCAACTTCTCTTAATGGCTTACCACTCTCAAAAAGCTCTTTATAAGCTCTTTTAATTTCATCAATATCTTTTCTATTTGGTAAATGTCTTCTAAGTCCTGTAAGATTAAGACCTCTTAGCTTTGCTCTATTTCCCTCAGCCAGGCAATATGGAGGAATATCTTGGCTTACTGCACTAGCCCCTGCAATCATTGCATATTCTCCAATTTTTACAAACTGATGAATTGGAGTCATTCCTCCAATAACTACATTATCTTCTAATATTACATGCCCGGCAAGAGTTGCCGCATTTGCTAAGATACAATTATTTCCAATAATCACATCATGAGCTACATGAACATAACCCATTAAAAGATTATTATCTCCTATTTTTGTAACTCCCCCACCACCTTCAGTTCCAGGATTAATCAAAGTAAATTCTCTAATTTTATTATTATTTCCAATAATTAGTTTTGTTTTTTCTCCATGATATTTCAAATCTTGAGGAATTGAACCAACTACAGCATGGGAGAAAATATGATTATTATCTCCAATTTCAGTATATCCTGTAATAACCGCATAAGGCTCAATTATACAATTATCACCTATTACAACATTCTCATCAATAATTGCACCTTCACCTATAGTGCAATTTTTGCCAATTTTTCCTTTAACTATCGCTTTCATTTTTTATGCTCTAATTTATATTCTAAGTAAAAATAGTAAA
>JALVUH010000174.1:14776-18081 GCA_027035735.1 Nautiliaceae bacterium | reverse complement strand
ATTTGATAAAGAAAAATATAAAGAAGCTATAAGAAATTGTTTTTAGCTCTAACTTTTTTTTATTTTCTTTTTTTCGCACTTATAGGTGATTATGTAATATTTATGCCAAAACTTTTTTCAAACTACTTTACTCCTACCCAAATTGGAATCATTTTTTCTATGATGCCAATTGCAAGATTTTTAACTCCTTTTATTTTCCTAAAAAAACCTTTAATTAAAAAAGATTATGTTTTAAGTATATTTATTGCATTTTTTGCTTCATTTTTAATTCTTACGAAAAATTTTTATTTAATTTTAATAGCATTTTTCTTAATGGGAGCCTCTTTTGCCATACTTTTCCCATATATTGAAGCAATAGCAATAGAAAAATTATCTACAAAATATGGAAAAGCCAGAGTAATGGGCTCAATTGGATTTATGCTTTATGGAATAATTTTTTCATACATAAAAATAAATCATTTAATAAGTTTTATTATTTTAATGTTTTTAACTGCAATAAGTGCATTTTATTTTAAAGAGGATAAAACTATAAAAAAAAGTTCATCTACTAAAATAAATTTTTTAAAAGATTATAAATTTTGGCTTGCACTTATTTTTTTGCAAATAAGCTTTGGGGGATTTTATAATTTTTTTACAATTTATCTTATAAAACATGGAATTAAAAAAGAGTATATAGGATGGCTTTGGGGAATAGGAGTTGGAGCGGAAATAATAGTTTTTTTAATAGGGCACAAATTTTTACATAAATTAAAACCTATTAAATGGATAAAAATTTCTATTTTTCTAACATCAATTAGATGGGCTATGCTTTATTTATTTGCAAATTCTCTATTGTTAATAGCTACATCTCAGCTAATCCATGCATTTTCTTTTGCTATTTTTCATACTTCAGCTTTACTTTACATAAATAAACATTATGAAAATAAAACATTAGCTCAACAATTTTATGCAGGAATTGGATATGGACTTGCCGCATTTCTTGGAAGTATAATTTCTGGATTTTTATATGGAAGCAATCTATTTTTGTATGAATCTTTTATTGCATTATTTGGTTTTTTGATTATGTTATAATTAAGAAAGGTTAATTAAGGAGTATAATGCTTCCAAAAAAAATAAATCAAAGAAAAATAAAACTAAATTTTGAAAACACTTTAATTACAGGACCTAAAAGAGTTGGAAAAACTTTTTTGGTATTTGATTTTTTAAAAAATTTTAAAGGGAAATATAAATATATTGACTTTAGCGATTTTAGAGAAAAAAATTTTGATTTTGAAGATGTAGATTTAGTAATTTATGATAATTATGATTTTTCAGTACCTATTCCTCCAATTACTACATTTGTAATAAGCGAAAAAAACATAAATTTGGAAGGTTTTAAAAAGATAGAACTAAAAGGGCTTGATTTTGAAGAATTTTTTGCATTTGAAAACACTACAAATATAAATCATTGTTTTGATAAATTCTTAAGACTTGGTAATTTTCCAAGAATTTTTAATGAAGAATATTTTAGAGACGAATATTTAAAAGAGACATTTGAATTATTACCTTATAACAAAGAAATTTTAGGATTTTTTTTTACTCACATTGGAGAAAAATTTACTCTTTATCAAATTTATCAAATATTAAAAAGAACCAATAAAATTAGTAAAGATAGCTTTTATAAAATTACAAATGAACTTTTAGAAAATAAAATAATTTATGAAGTAAATAAATTTGCTTCTCCTAAATCTCCAAAAAAATTTTTTGCTTATAATTTTGCATTTAAAAATATTATGACAAACAAAAAAAATATTCTTCATACATTTGAAAATATTATATTTTTAGAACTTAAAGAAAAAGAAATTTTTTATAAAGATACTTTAAGCTTTTATTTACCAAATAAAGAACTTGGAATTTTAGTGCTTCCTTTTGCAAATGAAGAAGTAGCACTTGAAAAATTAAAAAAAGTAACCGATGTAAAGAAAGTAGAAATAATTACGATTTCTAATGAATTTGAACTAACTCATAAAAAATTTGAAGTGGAGGTGATACCATTTGCAAGATGGCGATTTGCGGAATAGATGAAGCAGGAAGAGGTCCTATTGCCGGTCCAATGGTTTTTGCAGGTGTTGTTTTTAAACAAAATATAAAAAAAGAAAAATGGTTTGATACTCTAACCGATTCAAAAAAACTCTCCTTTAAAAAAAGAGAAGAGTTATTTGAAATAATAAAAGAAAATTCAATTTATCATATAGTATTCAAATCAAACAAAGAAATTGATGCAAAAGGTTTATCAAAATGTATTAAAGAATCTCTCATAGAAATAAAAACTAACATTAGAGCAGATAAATATCTTTTTGATGGAAATTCTAATTTTAAAGTTGAAGGAATTGAAACAATCATTAAAGGAGATTTAAAAATTAAAGAAATAAGTGCTGCAAGCATTTTAGCAAAAGTAAGTAGAGATAGATATATGATTGAAATAGCAAAAAAATATCCAAAATATAATTTTGAAAAACATAAAGGATATATTACAAAAGAACACAAACAATTAATTGAAAAATATGGTCTTTGTGAAATACACCGAAAAAGCTTCAAATTAAAACCTTCCGCTCCCTCTTTATTTAAGGATTTAGAATGAAGAAATTTTTATCAATATTAATAGCTTTAAAATTATATGCTGCTTTTCCTGATTATTATTACCATATAAAAAATATCAAACAACAAAAAAAAGCTTTTGTAAATATATTGCTTCCTTTAATTCAAAAAGAAAATAAAAATATTCTCTTACTAAGAGAAAAAATAATTAAAATATTTAATAATCCATTTTATCTTTTGAACAAAAAAGATATTGAATATTTAGCAAAAATTGCAAAACTATACAAAATAAAAAATATAACAGATAAAAAAGATTTTTTAATAAAAATAAACACTATTCCTCCCTCGCTAGCATTAGCTCAAGCAGCAATTGAAAGTGGATGGGGTAAAAGTAGATTTGTAAAAGTTGCTAATAACATTTTTGGCCACTGGGAATATTCAGATAAAGGTATTAAACCCAAAAGCACATACTCTAATATAAAAATAAAATACTCTCTTAAAAAATTTAACTCTTTAGAAGATTCTATTAGAGCTTATATGTTAAATCTAAATAGAAATCCAGCTTATATAAAATTTAGAAAAAAAAGATATCTTTATACTAAACTCCATAAAAAATTCACAGGAATAGAAGCCGCTCCAACTTTAAAAGATTATTCTCAATTAAAAGAAGAATATGTAAAAAGACTTATTCAATTAATAAAACAAAATCATTGGCAAAAATATGATAA
>JALVUH010000174.1:0-14676 GCA_027035735.1 Nautiliaceae bacterium | reverse complement strand
AAAACAGCTTAACTGCTGTTTTTTATAAACTCTTCAATATTTCTATAAATTCCATCCATTAATTTTTTTCTAGCTTCTTTACTTGTCCAAGCTACATGAGGAGTTAGAATAGTTTTGTCTTTAAATTTTAAAAGAGGATTATTTTTATCAATTGGTTCTTTTTCAAATACATCAAGTCCTACAAAAATATCTTTTTTTTCTAAAATTTCGCTTAAATCTTTTTCATTAATAATTCCACCTCTTCCCACATTTACTAAAATAGCTCCGTTTTTTATTAAATTTAAATTATTTTTATTTAGTAAATTTTTTGTATTTTCATTAAGAGGAGCATGAATTGAAATAATATCACTTGTTTTTAATAATTCTTCTAAATCCACTCTTTTAAAATTACTATTTTGATTTTTCCCGCTTGTAGAATAATAAATAACCTCAGCTCCAAAACTTTTTGCCAAATTAGCTACTCCTCTTCCAATCTCTCCAAGTCCTATAATACCCCAAGTTTTTCCATTAATTTCAAACCAATTAACTATGTGAGTGAAAATTTTTGAATCAGGATAACTTTCTCTTGTATATTTATCAAAATAACAAATTCTATTTAAAAGAGATAAAACTAGAGCAAAAGTATGCTGAATTACAGAATTAGTAGAATAACCTGCTACATTTTTTACAATTATTCCCTTTTTCTTAGCATATTCCAAATCCACATTATTCATACCAGTTGCAGCTATTTGAATAAATTTTATATTGCTGTTATCCATAACTTCTTTATTTATAACTACTTTATTCGTTACTACAATATCTGCATCTTTTACTCTTTTTAAAGTTTCATTAGGCAAAGTTGTCTGATAAATAATTACATCACCAAATTTTTTAAACCTATCAAAATTAACATCTCCAAGAGTTAATGCATCTAAAAAAACTATTCTCATTTTCTCTCCTTTGATATAATTAGTAAAAAAAGGCTTTTTATGAAAAAACTTATTTTTTTAATTATAGCAGTTTTAGCTTATTCTTTTTCAATGCAAGCGACTTATGAGGCAAGATTTGGATGGTTTGGAGTTGTAGCAAAAGCCACAGGATATTTTGAAAAAAACCAAACTTCATATATCATTAAAACTTTTACCAAAACTACTAAATTTATAAATTTCAAAAATTATCATATATCAAAAGGAAGAATTATTAACGGAATATTAGTCCCATTAACTTATGAAAATATAATCATTAGAGGAGATAATAAATTTAATTTAATATTTACTTTTGATTATTTACATAAAAAAATTTACAAAACAAAATACAAAAATGGAAAATTTATTTATAAAAGAACACTTGAATATTTTGCAAATAATGACATTTTGAGTCTCTATTTTAATCTACCTCTTATAATGAAAAAAAATAAGCAAACTTTTAAAGCAGTTGGAGGTGATAGACATACAGGAAAGATTGATGTTGAAATACTAAAAAAAGGCAAAATTACAAAAATAAAAGCAAATCTTTATAACAAAATTTTTGTAGGAGACAAAGGAGTAGTATATCTTGATATAAATTCAAGCAATTGGGTTACAATTGATGGAATTGTAAAACATGTATTAAAAATAGGAAATCTAAAAGGAAGACTTGTAAGTCTAAAAATAAATCCTTAAACAAGCCCTTTTGTCTCTAAATATTTCGTATCATAATTATTTGAAAGAAAATCTTCATTTTCAAGCATTTTAAGATGAAATGGAATTGTTGTTTTAATGCCTGTAACAACAAATTCCCTTAAAGCTTCTTTCATAACTTTAATAGCTTCATCTCTATTTTTTCCATAAGTTATTACTTTTGCAATCAGACTATCATAATATTGAGGAATAATATATCCAGCATAAATATGAGTATCTACCCTTACATCTTTACCACCTGGAATATAAAGTTTTTGGATTTTTCCAGGAGAGGGAATAAATTTTTCAGGGTCTTCCGCTAAAATCCTACACTCAATAGCATGACCTTTTAGTTCTATCTCATCTTGAGATGGAATTTTTTCACCCTCTTCTACTCTTATCATCCACTCAACCAAATCAAGTCCCGAAATCATTTCACTTACAGGATGTTCTACTTGGAGCCTTGTATTCATTTCCATAAAATAAAAATTTTGATTTTTATCTACTAAAAACTCTATTGTTCCAGCAGAATAATATCCTATAGCTTTTGCAGCTTTTACAGCAGTTTCGTGAAGTTTTTTTCTTGTTTTCTCATCAAGAATTGTAGCAGGTGATTCTTCTATAAGTTTTTGATGTCTTCTTTGCAAAGAACAATCTCTCTCACCAAGATGTATAACATTTCCGTGTTTATCTCCCAAAATTTGAACTTCAACATGACGAGGTTTTTCAATATATTTTTCCATATAAATAGTAGCATCTCCAAAAGCACTCTCAGCTTCAGAAGAAGCTGCTAAAAATGCATTTTCAAGATAACTTTCATCCTCAACTACCCTCATACCTCTTCCACCACCACCACTTGCAGCTTTAAGTATTACAGGATATCCAATCTCTTTTGCCACTTTTTTAGCTTCTTCAACATCTTTTATAGCACCTTCACTTCCCGGAATTACAGGAACTCCTGCTTTTTTCATAACTTCTTTAGCTTTGCTTTTATCTGCCATAAGCTCCATTACTTCTAAAGATGGTCCTATAAAAGCAATATTATGAGCTTTACAAATTTCTACAAATGTTTGATTTTCACTCAAAAATCCATACCCTGGAAAAATTGCATCACACTCTGTCATTTCAGCTGCAGTTATAATTGCTGGAATATTTAAATAACTTTGATTTGAAGGAGCTGGTCCTACACATATTGCTCCATCTGCAAATTGAAGATAAATAGCATCTTTATCTGCTTTTGAATATACACAAACAGCTTCTTTTTGAAGTTTATGAATAGCTCTTATAGCTCTAAGTGCAATTTCACCTCTATTTGCTATAAGAATTCTGTTTAGCTTTTTCATAATTTACCTTTAGCTTAACTTTTTAACTCTAAAAAGCGGCGTATCAAATTCTACCGGTTGTCCATCTTCTACTAAAACTTCAAGTATCTCACAATCAAATTCAGCTTCAAGCTCATTCATAATCTTCATTGCTTCAATAATACATAAAGTTTGACCTTTTTTAACTTTATCTCCTACTTTTACATACGGAGGCGAATCAGGACTTGGAGCTTGATAAAATGTCCCTACCATTGGAGAAGTTATAAGCTCACCTTCTTCTATACATTCAGGTTTAGCTTCCACTTTTTGAACAATTGGTTCTTGAGAAATTTGAACTGGTTCTTGTGGAGTTGATTGAGTTACAGGGGCTGTTGCACTTTTATCAAGATAAATTCTAAATTCTTCATTTTCAAATTCTAAAATATTTGCTTTTGATTTATCAAATGCATCAAGAATTTTTTTAAGCTCTTTATAATCCATTATTTCTCCTTATTTTGCTAATTGATTTATACATTTTGGTATTGCTATTTGAGATATTTTTTTTAAAAATGCTTCTTTATCTGTTTTCATATTTTGAATAAATTGATTTAATGTATAATGTTGCTCTATTTCATTTAATGTACAAGCACAATATCCTATCATTTTATCTTTTTGTTTACCTGCATTTACGCAAGAATTCATAAAATAATATTCAGCTACTATAGGATATCTAGCTGCAAACAAACCTGCACTTATTAATACCAAAAGCAAAAGCTTTTTCATCTTTACCCTTTTTTAAAATAATAACATATTTTGATACAATTTTAAAAAAAGAGCTAAAAAAAGGCAAATAATGGGCATAAAATCAGACAAATGGATACGAACAATGGCAAAAGAGTTTGAAATGATAACTCCATTTGAAGAAAAGCAAGTTAGAAGTGGCATTATAAGTTATGGAGTTAGCTCTTATGGATATGATATTAGAGTAAGTGATGAATTTATGGTATTTACAAACATAAATTCAACTATAGTAGATCCAAAAAATTTTGATGAAAGAAATGTAGTAAAAATAAAAGGAGATTGCATAATTCCTCCAAACTCTTTTGCACTTTGTAGAAGCGTAGAATATTTCAAAATGCCAAGAGATGTATTAGCTATTTGTGTTGGGAAAAGCACATATGCTAGATGTGGAATAATTGTAAATGTAACGCCAATTGAACCAGAATGGGAAGGTCATATTACAATAGAAATTAGCAACACTACTCCACTTCCAGCAAAAATTTATGCAAATGAAGGAATAGCCCAATTAATTTTTTTAAGTGCAGATGATTCTATGTGCGAAACAAGCTATGCAGATAAAAAAGGAAAATATCACGGGCAACAAGGAATAACTCTGCCAAAGGTTGATAAATGAAATTATGCATTGCTCTTGATAATCCAAATAAAGAAGATAATTTAAAATTAGCAAAAGAGATTAAAGAGTATTCAAAAGATATTTGGCTTAAAATTGGATTTAGAAGTTTTATAAGAGATAGTAAAGAATTTATATTTGAATTAAGAAATATAGGATATAATATTTTTTTGGATTTGAAACTTTATGATATTCCAAATACTATGGCAGATGCAGCTGAGGAGATTGCAAAACTTGATGTCAATATGTTTAATGTTCATGCAAGTAGTGGGAAAAGAGCAATGATAGAAGTAATGAAAAGACTTTCAAAGTTTGAAAAAAGACCGTTAGTTTTAGCAGTTACAGCTCTTACTAGTTTTTCAAATGAAGAATTTAAAAAAATTTATGGAGAAGATATAGAAAAAAAAGCTATTGAATTTGCAAAAGATGCATATGAAGCAGGACTTGATGGAGTAGTTTGCAGTGTATGGGAAAGTCTTAAAATAAAAGAAAATACTTCAAAAGATTTTTTAACTCTCACTCCTGGCATTAGACCATTTGGCGAGAGTGCAGGTGATCAAAAAAGAGTAGCCAATATACAAGAAGCAAAAAAAAATTTAGTAGATTTTATAGTTGTAGGAAGACCGATTTACAAAGCAAAAAAACCAAAAGAAATAGTAGAAAAAATACTTAAGGAGATTTAATGAAAAAAATTTTACTAACTTCAGTTTTAACTTTATCACTATTTGCATTTGATAAAGTATTGCCTCAAAAAGAGACAATTGAAATTTTAAAATCAACTCCAATTTATAATCAATTAAAAGCTCTTAAAAATGTAAAATACAAAGCTACAAAAAAAGATGGATTTTATATTATTGAAATAGACACTCCAAAAGGAAAAGCTCTTTTATATGTAACAGCAGACAAAAAATATACAATTATTGGAAGAGTAATTAACAAAAATGGAAGATTACTTATTCCAAATTTTCCTAAAAACGCTAAAATTATTCAAAATGGAGTATTGTTTACTTTTGGTAAAGGTAAAAAAGATATCTATATTGTTACAGATCCAGAATGTCCATTTTGTAGATTAATGGAAAAAGAGAAAAAAAATATTTTAGTTAAAAATTATAAAATTCATGTAATTTTAATGCCTCTTCCATTTCATAAATATGCAAAAGCTATGAGTTATTATATTTTAGCTGGAAAAACAGATGCAGAAAAAGCTAAAAGATTACAAGAAGTTTTAGCAGGAAGCAACAAATGGAAAAATTTCCATCCTACAAAAGAACAAATTAAAAAATTCAATGAAGAGTTAGCAAAATCAAAAAAAGCAGCAATGGAACTTGGAGCTCAAGGAACACCTAGTGTATATGATAAAAACTTTAATCCAATTCCATGGCCAAAATTAGGAGAGAAAAAATGAGTTTATCAAGTAATTTTATTGATGCAACACTATGTTGTGCTTTAAAAATAATAAGAGCTCTTCATGAAGAACTTAATCTTTTTGAAGAAAAAGGTATTGGATATGGAGGTGATAGAAGTTTAAATATTGATTTAATTGCAGAAAAAATTTTAATAGCAAAACTTAGTGAATTTGGAAATATATATTCTGAAGAAGCAGGATTTGTTGATAATGGAAAAGATAAAAAAATAGTAATTGATCCAATTGATGGAAGTTATAATGTCTCAAATTCAATTCCTTATTTTGGAACAAGTATCTATTTTGAAGATACTGCTGCAGTAGTAGTTAATTTAAGTAATGGAGATTATTTTATAAGAGATGAAAATGGTAAAAAATTTGACAATTTATTTAGAAAACCTTTTAATGCAGCATTTAGACATGATGTAATTTTATTTGAAAAAGCATATCAAAATCCAGACATTGTAGAAAAATTACATAATCATGGTCTAAAATTTAGGGCACCGGGAGCTTTAAGTTTATCTTTATGTTATGGAGAATCTAGCAAAGCTGTAATTTATAAAGGTGAAATTAGAGAATTTGATATAGCAGCTGCTAAATTTTACAATAGTGATTGTTTTTGGCATATAGAAGATGATTTGATTGTTATGAGCCCAAAATTTGAGGATTTAGAAGAAGTGGTATCAATTATAAAGGAATAATCATGGGATTTAGTAATTTTTTAAAAAGATTTAAAAAACAACAACCAAATAAAGAAGAAAAATCAACTACATGGATTAAATGTCCAGCATGTGGTGCAATTAGCTTTTATAAAGAAGTTCAAAAACAAAATAATACATGCCCTAAATGTGAATATCATTTTAGAATGAGTGCAGAAGAGAGAATAAAACTTTTAGCAGATGAAGGAAGTTTCATTGAACATGATAAAAACCTTGAGCCAAATGATCCATTGCATTTTGTAGATAAAAAAAGTTATAAAAAAAGAATAGAAGAAAATTATAAAAAAACAGGAAGAAAATCAGCTGTAATTAGTGGAGAATGTAAAATCAATGGCATCCCAACACAACTGGTAGTATTTGATTTTAATTTTATGGGAGGAAGTTTAGGAAGTGTTGAAGGAGAAAAAATAGTAAGAGCAGTAAAAAGAGCTATAAAAACTTCTACAGGAGTTGTAATAGTATCTACAAGTGGTGGTGCTAGAATGCAAGAGAGTACATTTAGCTTAATGCAAATGGCAAAAACATCTGCAGCTCTTGCAAGCCTTGCTGAACATCATTTACCTTATATTTCAGTTTTGACCGACCCAACATTTGGAGGAGTTAGTGCAAGTTTTGCTTTCTTAGGAGATTTTATTATTGCAGAACCTGGAGCAATGATTGGATTTGCAGGTCCAAGAGTTATTAAACAAACAATTGGAGAAGATTTGCCAGAAGGTTTTCAAAGAGCAGAATTTTTATTAGAACATGGTCTTATTGATATGGTAGTTAAAAGAGAAAAACTTAAACAAACTATTGGAGATTTATTAAAATATACTCTAAAGAGTGCTAGTTAATGGCTCTTTATGCTCTTTTAGATTTTGATACTCTTAAAAAATATAATATTTCAATAAAAGACTTTTGCAAAACTACAAAAGGCTTAAAAGCAAAAATCATTCAATATAGAGATAAAAATTCTTCACTTGAAGAAAAAACAAAAAGAATTAAAGAAATCAGAAAATATTGGAAAAAAACATTAATTATTAATGATACTTTAGAACTCCTACCTTTTGCTGATGGATTGCATATAGGTCAAGAAGATTTAGAAAACTTATGTAAAAAACATAATTTATCTCCTTTTGAAATAATTGAAAAAATTAAAAATGGGAAATGGGAAATTAAAAATAATAAATTCTACTTTACACAACAAAAAAACAATAAAAACAAAATAATTGGTTTATCAACACACAACAAAGAAGAGATATTAAAAGCAAATCAATTACCATTAAGTTATATTGGTCTTGGTGCATATCGCCCTACTACTACAAAAAATACATCAAATATTTTAGGAGAAAAAATTATTGAACTTATAAAATATTCTTATCATCCAGTTGCAATTATTGGAGGAGTAAAAATTTATGATAAAATTCCGGCAAAATTTAAGGTAGTAGGAAGCGATATATGCAAATTAATGTATATTCAATTGAAAAAAAAGAGGATTTTCAAAAAGAAATAAATGAATTTATTAAAAAATGTAAACCATTTGCAAATGTTAAAAATATAACTCTTTATTCAAAAAACTTAGCAAAATCTCCTAATCCTCAAAAAGAATATTCAAAAATTTTTGAAAAATATTTAAATAATGGTTTTAACATTATCCTCTCTCCTGATGGAAAATTAATTGATAGTTTTGAATTTTCAAAAATTTTTGAGCATTCTAATGTTAATTTTTTTATAGGAGGTGCATGGGGATTTGAGGATGAATTTAAAAAAAAGGGGAAATTAATTTCTTTATCACCTCTTACAATGAGTCACAAAATAGCAAAACTTGTTCTTTTTGAACAAATATACAGAGGTTTAAGTATAAAAAATAATCATCCATATCATAAATAAAAAGGAGAAAAAATGAGTATAAATTTAAAACATTACAAAGAAATTTTATTAATGAGAAAAGCAGAACTTGAAAAAATTTTGTATAATCTATCAAATGAAATTAATGATATTAATAGATGCGAAATAAAAGATGAAGGAGATTTTGCAGCTGCTAGTATGGATAGTGGGAGGGATTATCAAATTTTTTTAGCTCAAAAAAAAGAACTTGAAGAAATAAATGAAGCTCTTAAAAAAATAGATGAAGGCACATATGGAATTTGCGAAATGTGTGATGAACCTATCCAAGAAGAGAGACTTAAAATAAAACCTTATGCAAAATATTGTATAATATGCAGAGAATATATAGAAAAAGAAGGAAAAAAACATAAATGAAAAAGTATATCATATTTAGCATTATTTTAATTTCAATTTTGACACTATTTATTTATATGGAAAACAACTCTTTTACTACCATTAAATTATATGGAATTAATTTATCACTTCCAAATGCTGTATGGCTTGCTATTTTTTTAGCCATATTTTTTATTTTTTCTTTGATCTTTTTTTTCTTTGTAAATTTCAAAAATTATGTTTATCAAAAAAATATTAAAAAAGATATTACGAATATTATTTTAAATATAAAAAACAGAATTTTTTACAAACAATCAAATTTCCCTACAAAAATTTTAAATGATATAAACAAATTTACACAAAATATTGAAGGTTTAAATATAAAACCAAACCCTTTAGAAAAATTTGAATTTTTAGAAGATATCAAAAAACTATTAGATGGAGAGACAATAGAAATTAGTAAATATAAATTAGATACAAATAATCCATGGTTTATTATGAATATTAAAAATAGACTCAAAAAAAATCCAGATTATGCAAAAGAAATCCTTAAAAAATTTAAAAATGAAGAATTGAAAAAAGAAGCATTTTATATATGGGCTAAAAAAGCTTCAATCAAAGATATTTTAAAATATGATTATGATATAAATTTAGAAATAATAAAAGCCCATATAAAAGATAATGATTTAAAACTTTTGTTAGAAAGAGCAAAATTAACTCCAAAAGAGGAAATTGAAGTAGCAAAAGAGATATATCAGACAAAAACTCCGGATGAAGAACTTGAAATTTTAAAACCTCTAAAATGGGCACAAGCATATCTTGCTTTAAAATATGAACATATAGACCTTGCAAAAGAGATAATTGAAAGCAATAACCTTACATTTTTTAAATTTTTCTTAGAACTAAAAGAATTAGGTAGAAAAGAAGATATTGATGAATATATCAAATCTGCTGAAATCTTCTAATTCTCTTTTTTTTCTAGCTCCTTTAGCTGGTTATACTGATTTGCCTTTTAGAAGTGTTGTTAAAAAATTTGGATGTGATTTAACATTTTCTGAAATGATAAATGTAAATGCTATAGCTTTTAATAATGAAAAAACAAAAAAAATGATGATTAAATCTCCAATTGAAACTCCATATGCTATTCAAATTGCTGCAAATAATATAGAAAATGCTATAAAAGCAGTAGAAATTATTAATGAAATAGATGAAATTGATGCTATTGATATAAACCTTGGATGTCCTGTAAATAAAGCTAGAAGAAGCGGATTTGGAGGAGTATTACTTAAAGATGAAAACAAAGAATTACTTAAAGAAATAGTAAAAGCTATTATTAAAACTTCTAAAAAGATAGTAAGTGCAAAAATGAGACTAGGATTTGATGAAATAGTCGCCGTTGATAGAGCAAAAATGTTAGAGGATTTGGGAGTTAAATTTTTAACCATTCATGGTAGGACTGTAAAGCAGATGTATAAAGGCAAAGCAAACTATGAAGAGATAAAAAAAGTAGTTAATGCTGTAAATATTCCAGTAATTGCAAATGGAGATATAACAGATTATCAAAAGGCTAAATATGTCCTAGAGTTTACAGGAGCTAAGGGAGTGGCTATTGGAAGAGGAGCTATTGGAAGACCTTGGATATTTCTTGAGATGAAACAAAGTGGAGTTATTACACCTGAGCAAAAAAAAGAAATAATACTTGAACATTTCAATCAAATGATAAATTGGTATGGAGATTATGGAGTAATTTTATTTAGAAAACATCTGCACCAATACTCAAAAGGAATACCTAAAGCTAGTGAATTTAGAACTAAAATAAATGAAGAGACAAATCCTGAAGTTGTTAGAAATTTAATTGAGGAGTATTTTTAAAAAAGGAATAAAATGGGAGTATTAATAAAAGATTTAGCTAATGAATTAAATATTGATTTAAAAGAATTAAATGCTCTTATAAATAAACTTGAAATTAAAATTAAAAAAAATCCCACATATGGTGCTGAAATTAAAGAAACCAAAGATTTCATAAATATATTTATAAACTTACACAATATAAATTTTAAAGCAGAACCAAATAAAGTTATTGAATTTTTCAAAAATAATATAAAAAAAACAAAAAATTATAAAAATTTAAATGAATCTAAACTTAATAAAATAATAAGTGATATACAATTGTTATTAGAAAATCCTGAAAAGTTTAAAAATAAAATAGAGCAACAAGAATTTTATTCCGTTTTTAATAGTAGAGAAAACTTAGAAAAATTACAAAAAGCTAAGAACAAAATGAATATACAAACAAATTTTCCCCATTTATTAAAATTCAATGAAAAATTTGAAAAACAAACTAATCAAACTAACACTGTCGAACTAAAAAACACAAAAAAGATTAATATAAATATTAAAAATCTTAAAAATATAAAAAATTTACAAAATTTCGAAATAAATTTAAATAATGATATTTATGTTCTTACAGGTAACAATGGAATTGGAAAATCTACATTACTAGCTGCACTAGGTCAACTAGTAAACAAAAATTCTTTATCACAAGAATTTCAAGGTAATATGTTCGATGATTCAATTATTCATTACAATTTAACAGATGATAATAATAGTGTTACTTTCTTTTATAAAAAATTTAAAAAATCAACTCAGACAAAACGCTGGCAAGCATATTCCGAAAATGAAGAAGAAATAAATCTTGAAAAATTAAATGGTTTCATAGAAAGTGGAATAGAAGGTGAAAGATTAAATAAATTTACTAAAGAACAAAGACAAAAAATTTTAGAAGAAGTAGAAAAATTAAATATAGATTTAATAATCAAAGAAGAAAAATTAACTAATTATTTCAAAAAAATAACTGACAAAAATTACAAATTTTTTATTTATAAATCAAAATCAGTAAATAAAGATGTTATAATATATGAGATTGAAAATAAATATTTACCTGAATTTACTCTAAGTACAGGAGAATATTTTATATTACAAATATTACACCAATTAATAAAAAAAATAAACACTTCATCTCCTTCTCTTGTTATATTAGATGAAATTGAATTAGCTTTAAATCCTAAATTACAAATTAAATTTTTAAAATTTTTAAAAGAAGAGTATTGCAAACAACACAATACGACATTTTTAATTGCAACACAATCCATTTCTTTTATCGACAATGTAAATAAAGTCTCATTGATGAGAAATATAAATGGAGAAGTAAAAATTTTTAATAATTTCAAAGGAAAAATAATTAAAACATATTTAGGAGAAAATAAAACAGTATATGACAAAATGATTATAGTTGAAGATATTTTAGCAAAAATTTTTATTGAAAATTTAATTGAAGATATAAGTTCACAATACTTATTTATAATTTTTCCTTATGGAGGAAAAGATCAAATAAGTAAACATTTTAAAGAAGAGCAAATTTTGTCACTATTTGCTAATAATATAATGATAATATATGACGGAGATGTTGAAAGAGAATTAATAGATAAAATTAAAAGAAATTTAAAAGAAAAATTAGAAATCGATATTATTCGAAATACTATAAAAGAAATAGAAAAAGAAATAAAATCAATTACAGAAAAAGATAAAAAAAATAAAGCTCTAGAAACTTTTGAAAATATAAAAGAAGAATATATTATAAAAGGAATAAATACTGCATTTTTACCAATTTTGAATATAGAAGAATATATTATAAATCTAATAAAAGAAGAAAATTTTCAATTTATAGAAAAAATACATTCAATAATAAAAAATTCCACATTTTTTGATATTAAGGACCGATTGAATTTTCAAAATGATAAGAAAATAATTTTTAACAATTTTGTAAAAGAACTTTCTAAAAATAGCTTCAACAATGAATATGAAATAAAAAATAAATTAGTAAATATAATTATAAATTTAAATAAAGAAAATTATCAATTTAATGAATTAAAAGAAAGAATAGAAAATTTTTTACAAAATTAATTTGACAAAAAACATTTTTTTTGTTTTAATGTGAAAAAATCACATAAAAGAGGGAAAAGTGCTAATTGAATTTGAATTTAGTAATTATAAATCTTTTAAAAACAATACTCTTTTTTCTATGGAAGCAACCAATATTGATGATTTAAAATCACACTTAATAGATAATAAATATTTAAAAACCACAGCTATTTTAGGAGCAAATGCTAGTGGAAAAAGTAACTTTATAAATGCGCTTTTAAAATTTAAATCAATAATTAAAAATTCTATTAACCCTGAAAAACAAAAAAACTATCCTCATGAGCCTTTTAAATTAGATATAAATGCACAAAACGCTCCTACATTCTTTCGAATACATTTCTTTGAAAATAACTCTTTTTTCGAATATTTGTTTGAAATAGACAAAACGGGAAATATTTTAAAAGAGGAACTTTATCAAAAAGAAATGAATAAAAACAAAAAATATCTATTTAAAAGAAATAAAGAAGAAATTAAATATAACATCAGATCATTTAAAGAAGCAAAAGGTCTAATTGATAAAACAAGGGAAAATGCTCTATTTTTATCAGTTGTAAATCAATT
Organism: Nautiliaceae bacterium; assembly: GCA_027035735.1. Lineage (GTDB taxonomy): Bacteria > Campylobacterota > Campylobacteria > Campylobacterales > Nautiliaceae > JALTBU01. Next base: position 1,465 of record JALVUH010000174.1, on the reverse strand, counting down.
TAATGGAGAAATTTCAAAAATAGTATATGATTATATAACTCAAAAATTATTAATTATAAAAGATGCAGATTGTGATAATAAGATTAATTTTATTTCAAAAGAGTTATTGAAAAACAAAAATATCAAAAATAAAACTGTTGAAATTTTGCAAAAACTTGATTTTTCTATAAAAGATCTAGAAATAAAAAAAGAAAAAGTTCCAGAAGTTTTTGTAGAAAAAATTAAAAATGATGATAATATTCCTGAAGATATTAAAAGTGATTTATTAGAAAATGGAATCGAAGTATTAAAAACAAAACATTATCTTTTTGAAAAAGACCAAATAAAAGGATTTACTGATTTTGATATTTTCGAAGAATCAGAAGGAACTAAGAAACTAATTAATTTAGTTCCTTTAATTATTGATACTTTAAATAATGAAAAAATTCTAATTATTGATGAACTTGATAATAGTTTACATACATTGCTTATTAAAACTTTAATTAAGTGGTTTACTAACAATTCAAAAAAAGCTCAATTAATTTTTACCACTCATGATTTAAATATTTTAGATAAACCAGAAGCTTTAAGAAGAGATGAAATTTGGTTTGTAAGCAAAAATCCAAAATATGAATATAGTGAACTTTACTCATTAATTGAGTTTAATGTAAGAAAAGATAAAAATATTTTAAAAGGTCTTATAAAAGGAGAATTTGGTGCTATTCCTATAATAGAAAATTTAGGATGTTAAATGGCAAGAAATAAAAGAATAAAAACAAAACCTATTAAACAAAAATTAAATATCTTTATTGCTTGTGAAGATAGTAAAGGAGGCTTAAATTATATTAAAAACTTAATAAGAGATTATGGATTTCATCCTAATGATATTTGTATAAATAAAAATATTACCGATTTAAAAAATTTAGTTGAAATGGCAAATAAAAGAGAAGAGGATATAAAAATAGTTTTTGTTGATGTAGACGATAAGTTAAATTCTCCTGCTAACAAACAAAATGTAAATACAGGTATACAAAAAGCAAAAAGCAACAATATTTGTATAATTGTTTCTAATGAATGTTTAGAACTTTGGTTTTTACTTCATTTTAAAAATCAAACCGCTTATATAAAAAGAGAAAATATTTTTAAAACTCTTATAAACGAACTTTTAGAAAAGAAAAAAAATGCTCTAACAAAAGATGAAATAAAAAATTTAAAGAATGGCAAAATAAAAAATATTGAATGGTATAAAATTTTAAATGACAATGAAAGAGAAATTGCAATAAAAAGATGTAAAGATAATATAAAAAACAAAAAACCTTTAAATCCTTGGGAAGAGAATCCCATCACTCTAATGTGCTGCTTTATTGAATTTTTAGAAAAGTTAAAAGAAATCATAAATTCAAACTTAAAAAAAGAAGATAAAAAAATGCAAATTAAGATGCTCACAGAAAAATGTTATCCAATGATAGGAATAGAAATTGTTTAA
>JALVUH010000173.1 GCA_027035735.1 Nautiliaceae bacterium | reverse complement strand
ATTTCTTCAAGTTTAAAAACAAAAGCTTCTTTTGCATCGTCTCCTGCTTTTGGCAATTCATTTGCATGGCAAACAAAAACAGCACTTGTAGTATGAAGTCTTGGGTCTCTTTTAGGGTCTGAATAGATGCCTTGTAGTTTTTCAATTTTTACATCAAGATTTGTCTCTTCTTTCATTTCACGAATAAGAGCTTCTTCAACTTTTTCACCATAATCTACAAATCCACCTGGAAGTGCAAATCCAAGAGGAGGGTTTTTTCTTTTTATTAAAACTATCCCTTTAAATTCAGGATTAAAAATTTTGATAATTCCATCAACTGTTAAAAATGGAGTAGGTCTTACCCATTCAGGAATATTTAGTTTTTTGGCTTCTTCACAAATTCTCATAGTCCTGCTTCTTTCAAGGCTTCTGCTTGATAGTGTGCAATAAGTGGGTCAATTATTTCATCAAAAAGCCCTTCGTTCATAATTTGATCTAGTTTGTATAAAGTTAAATTGATTCTATGATCAGTTATTCTGTTTTGAGGATAGTTATAAGTTCTAATTCTCTCACTTCTATCTCCGCTTCCAACTTGGCTTTTTCTAGCTTCTCCAATTTCTTTTAATCTTTCTTGTTCTAATTTTTCATAAACTCTAGCTTTAAGGATTTGAAGAGCTTTTTCTTTATTTCTTTGTTGAGACCTTTCATCTTGCATTGATACAGTAATTCCTGTTGGAATATGTGTCATTCTTACAGCACTTTCAGTTTTATTTACATGCTGACCTCCAGCACCACCAGCTCTCATAACTTCAATTTTTATATCTTTTGGGTCAAGTTCAATATCTACATCATCCACTTCTGGCATTACAGCAACTGTTACAGCTGAAGTGTGGATTCTACCTTGAGATTCTGTTATAGGGATTCTTTGAACTCTATGAGTTCCACCTTCATATTTAAGTCTTGAATAAACATTTTCACCTTTTATTAAAAGAATAATCTCTTTGTAACCTCCAACGTCATTTTTGGATTCACTTACAATTTCTACTTTCCAGCCTTTGTTATCAGCATATCTTAAATATGCTTTTACCAAATCTCCTACAAAAAGAGCAGCTTCATCTCCTCCTGTCCCAGCTCTTATTTCAAGAAAAATATTTTTTTCATCATTTGGGTCTTTTGGAAGCATTAAAATTTTTATCTCTTCTTCAAGTTTTGGAAGTTTTTCTTCTGCTTCTTTTAGTTCTTCTTTTGCAAGTTCTGCCATTTCGGGGTCTTCAAGCATCATTTTTGCTTCTTCAATAGTTTCTATTAAATTTTTATACTCTTTTGCTTTTTCAACTATTGGTTCTAAATTTTTTGCTTCACGAGAGAGTTTTGTCATTTGTTTAATATCTTTTGTTATTTCAGGAGATGATAATTTTTCGTTGATTTCATTATATTTATCAATAAAAGGCTGGAGTTTTTCTAAAAGCATAGATTATCCTTTAATTAAAATTGTGAAAGGAGGGGAAAGAAAAATTAAGCTTCTTGTGGTTCTATAGATTTTACTAAATGATGTAATTTTGAAATTTTTCTTCTTGCTGTATTTTTCTTTAAAATACCTTTGTTTACATAGCTTTGGAATTTTTTATTTACTACTTTCCACGCATTTAAAGCTTCTTCATAGTTTCCTGCTTCTACTGCTTCTCTTACTTTTCTAGTTAAAGTTTTAACTCTTGTTCTATAGTATCTATTTCTTTCTGTTCTTTTTCTTGTTTGTCTGATTCTTTTTTGTGCAGATTTAGTATTTGCCATTTATGTCCTTTTTTTGAAGCGTATTTTATAAAAATTTGGTAAAATTTGCAAATCAAAATTTCACTCAAAAAAGGAAAAAGGATGAAATTATTCGGAACTGATGGAGTAAGGGGGAAAGCAGGAGAATTTTTAACTCCTTTTCTTGCAATGAAACTTGCAATGGCTTTTGGTGAGATTATTCCTAAAAAAACAGGAAAAATTTTGGTGGGAAAAGATACAAGAAGAAGCGGGTATATGATAGAAAATGCATTAGTTAGCGGACTTACAGCAATTGGATATGATGTTATTCAAATTGGACCTATGCCAACACCTGCAGTTGCATTTTTGACAGAGGATATGAGATGTGATGGTGGTATAATGATTAGTGCAAGTCATAATCCATATTATGATAATGGAATAAAATTTTTTGATAGTCATGGAAATAAATTAGGAGAGAATATAGAAAGTGAAATTGAAAAAAGATATTTTGAAGATAATTTTGAGCTTAAAAGTGGAAAAGAGATAGGTAAAAGTAAAAGAATAGATGATGTTATTGGTAGATATATTGTACATATTAAATCATCTTTTCCAAAAGAATTGAATTTAAATGGAATAAGGATAGTAATAGATACTGCAAATGGAGCGGCTTATAAAGTTGCTCCTACTATTTTTAGCGAACTTGGAGCAGATGTAATTACAATAAATAACGAGCCAAATGGATTTAATATAAATCAAAATGCAGGTGCAATGCATCCTGAAATTTTGGCAAGTAAAGTAAAAGAGTATAGAGCAGATATTGGTTTTGCTCTTGATGGTGATGCAGATAGACTTGTAGTTGTTGATGAAAAAGGTGAAATTGTAGATGGTGATTTGTTACTTGGAGCTTTAGCATTTTATTTACATAAAAAGAATAAATTAAGAAATAATGCGATAGCTGTTACTGTAATGAGTAATGGTGCGCTTGAAGATTTTCTTAAAAAATATGGAATAAAAGTTTATAGAAGTGCTGTAGGTGATAAATATGTTTTAGAGGTTATGAAAAAATATGATTTAAATTTTGGAGGAGAACAATCTGGACATATCATTTTTAGTGATTATGCTAAGACTGGAGATGGACTTGTTAGTGCTTTGCAAGCTGTGGCTTATATGATAGAAAGTGGCAAAAAAGCAAGTGAAGCGTTTAGACTCTTTGAACTTTATCCTCAAGTGCAAACCAATATAAATGTAAATGAAAAAATTCCTTTAGAGAAAATAGAAGGAGCAAAAGATATCTTAAAAGAGGTAGAAAAAACAGGTTATAGACATCTTGTAAGATACTCTGGAACTGAGAATAAATTAAGACTTCTTGTAGAGGGGGAAGATAGTAAAAAAGCAAAAGAGCTTTTAAATAAACTTACAGACTTTTTCAAAAGGAAACTTTCTTGAAAAAAATTCTTTTTATTTTATTTTTTTTTCTTATATTTTTAATTGATCAATTTATTAAATATATTTTCTTAAATGGATTTAGTTTTAAGAGTAAATGTATCTCTTTAGTATTAGCTATAAATAAAGGTGTTGCTTTTTCAATGTTTAGTTTTTTAGGTAGTAGTTTAAAATATATTCAATTATTTTTAATTTTAGCTCTTTTTGTCTATTTTATAAAAGAAAAAATTATTTTAAAACATCCAATATTAAGTGGAATATTATTTGGAGCTGCGATTTCAAACTTATTTGATAGATTTGTAAGAGGTGGAGTAATTGATTATGTATATTGGCATTGTGGATTTAATTTTGCAATTTTTAATTTTGCAGACGTTATGATAGACTTATCTATTTTAGGATTTGCTTATTTTTATTTTTTAAAAAAAAATGATAAAATTTCCCGAAAGGTCGCATAGCTCAGTTGGTAGAGCACTACCTTGACATGGTAGGGGTCACAGGTTCAAGTCCTGTTGCGACCACCATTAAAAGGTGTTTTATGGAGTTAAATATACAAAATTTTGGTAAAATTAATATAAAATATTTAGTGTTTGATTATAATGGCACGCTTGCTGTTGATGGTAATCTTATAAAAGATATTGATAAATATTTAATAAAATTTTCTAAAGAATTTGAAATTTATGTTATTACTTCTGATACAAATGGGTCAGCGGCTAAAAATTTAAAAAATTTGCCTGTAAAATTAAAAGTTTTAGATTCAAATAATCATACAAAAGAAAAAGAAGATTTTATTAAATCTTTAGATTCTTCAAAAGTGATAGCTATAGGAAATGGTAATAATGATTCGTTTATGTTAAAAGAAGCAAAAATTGGAGTTTGTGTAATTCAAGAAGAAGGAGCATCAGCTAAAGCTATAATAAATTCAGACATTGTATTAAAAAATATTTATGATTTTTTTGATTT
>JALVUH010000172.1 GCA_027035735.1 Nautiliaceae bacterium | reverse complement strand
TGATTATTGTAGGAGGAAAAAACTCTTCAAATACTAAACAACTTTTTAATATTGCAAGAGAAAATAGTGAAGCTTATCTTGTTGAAAGTGAAGATGAAATAAAAAAAGAGTGGTTTGAAAATAAAAAGCTTTGTGGTATAAGTGCAGGTGCTTCTACGCCAGAGTGGTTAGTAGAAAAAATAATATCAAAGATAAAGGATTTAACATGAATGAATTACAAATTGGTGATGTAGTTGAATTTCAAATTGAAAAATTAATTAAAGGTGGATTTTTAGGACATAAGGATAATATTGAATTTTTCTTGCCTAAAAGCTTGAGTGGTCTAAAAGAAGATGAGAGTGTAATTGGGAAGAATATAAAAGCAAAAGTAAAAGAATTCAAACAAAATTCCGTTGTTGTAGATAGAAAAGCTTATTTAAATGAAGTTAGAGAAAAATTAAACGAATTACAAGGGAAAAAAATAGAAGCTACTGTTACTAAAATCAAAAGAAATGGATTAGTAATTGATGTTGATGGAATCAGTGGTTTTGTTCCAAAAGAAGAAATTTTTTACAAAAAAATAGATCATAGAAAATATTTTGAAGAGGGAGATAAGATAGAAGTTATTTTAATTGACCCTGAGAGAAGAATTTTTTCTATTAAAAAAACATTACCTAATCCTTGGGACGAAGTAAAAAATTTAAATGTTGGCGATAGAATAAAAGCAACTGTATCTCATATTACAGAATATGGTGCTTTTGTAGATATTGGTAATGGAGTAGAAGGATTTTTACATATAAGTGAAATTAATTGGGATGGGATTAATGATTTAAGCTTAGGAGAAGAGATAGAAGTTGAAGTTGTTGAGATTAATCCTGAGGAAGAAAAATTAAGAGTTACAAGAAAAAATCTTTTAACAAAACCTGCTACTGTTTTTGCTGAGAAATATAAAGTAGGTGACATTGTAGAGGGGATAGTGACTAAATTTATAAATGTTGGTGCTTTTGTTGAAGTTGATGGAATTAGTGTACTTTTACCAAATAAATTTGTCTCTTACAAAAAAGGTGAAAAAGCAAATGAAGTGTTTAATATAGGAGATAAAGCTGAGTTTAAAGTAATAACTATTGATGAAGATAATAATAAAGTAATTATTTCTAGAAAAGATGCTATTCCTAATCCTTACGAAATTTTTGCAAAAGAAAAAAATGTAGGAGATGAAATAGAAGGAAGAGTTAAATATATAACTGATTTTGGAATGTTTGTAGACTTAGGAGATGTGGAAGCTCTTGTTAGAAAAGAAGATTATAAAAATGAGTATAATATTGGTGATAAATTTGTGGGTAAAATAATTGAAATAAATGGAGATAGAATTAAACTTTCAGAATGAAATATATAATCTCTTTTTTATCTTTTTTATTAATAGTAGGGATTATTTTTTTTTATTTGCAAATTTCTAAACCAGAGGTAATAAGCAAACAAAGCAAATTAATAAGCAAAAAAACAATATTATCTCAAAATATATTTAAAATAAATAAACCAAAAATTTATAATTTACCCGTTAGGGTTTTATATATGAAAATTGGATTTAATAAATTTAAATATGAAATTATTTATAAAGTAGTAATTAATAATTTAGATAAATATGCTTTTTTTAATATTAAGACGATTTTAGATAATGAAAATATCGCTTATTCATTAATAAAAGCTAAAAAAACAGAAATTTATATTTTTTTTAAAAATTTAGAGCAAGCAAATAGTGTATTAAATTTATTTAAAGAGTATAATTTCAATATTAAAATAGAAAAAATTAAAAAAAGGATTTAAATGAAAGTAGTTGTATGTGATCCAATTCATGAAGCCGGAATAGAACTTTTAAAGAAAGCTAAAGATATTGAATTAGTAGATGCTTCTAAAACACCAAAAGATGAACTTTTAAAAATTATAGAAGATGCTGATGGAGTTATTACGAGAAGTCCAACACCTGTAGATAAAAAATTTTTAGATCATGCTAAAAAATTAAAAGCAGTTGTTAGAGCTGGAGTTGGTGTTGATAATGTGGATATTGAAGAAGCTAGTAAAAGAGGTGTAATTGTTATGAATGTGCCAACTGCCAATACTCTTGCTGCAGTTGAACTTACTATGGCACATTTATTAACAGCTGCAAGAAGTTTTACAAATGCAGTATGGAATCTTAAAAAAGAGCATGAATGGAATAGAGAAAAATGGCTAGGGATTGAGCTTGCTGGCAAAAAACTTGGGATTATAGGATTTGGTAATATTGGAAGTCGCGTAGGTATTAGAGCAAAAGCACTTGAGATGGATGTTATTGCATATGATCCTTATATTGACCCAAGTAAAGCAACTGATCTTGGATGTAAATATACAACTGATTTTGATGAAATACTTAAATGTGATTTTATTACAATTCATACTCCAAAAACTCCTGAGACTATTAATATGATTACAAAAAAAGAAATTGAAAAAATGAAAGATGGAGTGGTTTTAATTAACTGTGCAAGAGGTGGGCTTTATAATGAAAAAGATGTATATGAAGGATTAAAATCTGGAAAAATTAGATGGCTTGGGATTGATGTATTTGAGAAAGAACCAGTAACTGAGCATCCTTTTTTTGAACTTGAAAATACTTCTGTTACTCCTCATATCGGTGCAAATACTCGTGAATCTCAAGAGAGAATTGCAATTCAAGCAGCAGAAGCTATAATTGAAGCTCTTAGAGGCTCTAGTTATCCAAATGCTTTAAATCTTCCAATTAATACAGCAAATACACCTGAGTGGGTTATTAAATACCTTGAGCTTTCTCAAAAAATGGGTTATATTTTATCTCAAATTATTAAAAAACCAATTAAAAAAGTAAAAGTAAATTTAAGTGGAGATATTTCTAAAGAAGAAAAATCTGTATTAACTTTTGCGTTAGTGGGACTTCTTAAAAATATAACTGATAATGTAAATTATGTAAATGCTGAGTTTTTAGCAAAAGAAAAAGGTATTGAACTTGAGAGCAAAGAAATTAAAAATCCTACATATAAAAATTTAGTAAATATTAAAGTATTAGCAGATGATGGAGAATATTCAATAAGTGGAACTATGCTTGAAACTCATCCAAGAATTGTAGAATTTAAAGGATTTGATTTAGAATTTGAACCAAAAGGTAAGATGATTTTCTTTAAAAACACTGATGTTCCAGGAGTTATTGGTGAAGTTGGTATGACTCTTGCAAAATATAATATAAATATTGCAGATTTTAGGCTTGGAAGAAATAAAGAAGGTCAAGCAATGGCTGTAATTATTGTAGATAATGATGTTAATGAAGAAGTATTAAATGAACTAAGAAATCTTAAAGCAGCGCTTAGCGTAAGTTATGCAGAAATTTGATAAAAGGAGAAGTTATGGCATATAGTATGAGTGATTTAAAAAAATATTTAAATATAGAACTTGATGGGATCCCATATAAAATTATTGAATATCATCATGTAAAACCTGGAAAAGGTGCGGCATTTGTTAGAACAAAGCTTAAAAATTTAATTGATGGAAGAGTAATAGAAAAAACATTTCATGCAGGTGATAAAGCAGATGAGCCAAATTTAGAGAGAAAAAAATATCAATATTCATACAATGAAGGTGATATTTATTATTTTATGGATTTAGATACTTATGAAATGCTTCCAGTAGATGTTAAAGTTTTTGAAGAGTCTAAAGACTTTTTACTTGAAGGAATGGAAGTAGATATTTTATTTCATAACTCAAAAGTTATTGGAGTTGAGCTTCCAATGCAAGTAGTTTTAGAAGTAGTTGAGACTCAACCAGTAAGTAATAGAGATAGAAGTGGAGCATGTAGAAAACCTGCAAAACTTGAAACCGGTGCAGTTGTAACAGTTCCTTGTCATATAGTTGAAGGTGATAAGATAAAAGTTGATACAAGAAACGGTGAATATTTGGAAAAAGTGAAATAAAATGTTAGAAGAAAAAGTAAAAAAAGCAATCAGGGATGTCCCTGATTTTCCTAAAAAAGGTATTGTTTTTAAAGATATTACTACAGTGTTAAATAAAGGTGAACTTTTTAGTGAAGTAATTGATTATTTTGCTAATAAGTATAAAGATATAGATTTTGTATGTGGAATTGAAAGTAGAGGATTTATATTAGGCTCTCCTATTGCTTATAAACTAAAAAAAGGATTTGTGCCTATTAGGAAAAAAGGAAA
>JALVUH010000171.1 GCA_027035735.1 Nautiliaceae bacterium | reverse complement strand
GAATCAAAAATAAAAAAAGTAAATAAAAAACAAATAATAAAAGAAACTCCAAAAATAGAGATTAAAGAATCAAATATAAATTTAAATACTCTAATAAATGAATATAAAAATAATCCAACCTATAATCTTGCGATTACTATTGCTAAAATTTATCTTAAAAAGAATAATTTAAAGCAAGCTCAAATTTGGGCTTTAAAAGCAAATAGTTTAAATCCTTCTCAACCAGATAGTTGGATAATTTTTGCAGATATTTTAATAAAACAACATAAGATAAAAAAAGCAAAAGAAATATTAAATGTTTATATAACTTCTTATGGCAATAATGATATAATTGAAGAAAAATTAAGGAGTTTAGATGGAAAGTAATATTTTGGCGCAGATTAAAAATTTGCCTCCTCTTCCAAAAAGTGTAATAGAAGTTCAAAAAATTACAAGTGATCCTAATTCTTCTATTAAAGATTTAGTTAAAGTAATTAAAGATGATCCTATGATTACAGCAAATTTATTAAAAGCTGCAAATTCTCCTCTTTATGGATTTACAAGACAAATAAAAACAGTAGACCAGGCAGTATCACTTTTTGGAATGAATACAGTAAAAGGATTCGTTATTTCATTTGCAATTAGAAATACTTTAAAATTTGATTTGAGTGCATATGGAATTACTGAAAATCAATTTCATGATGTCGCTAATAAAAGGAATGCTATAGCTATTAATTGGTATAAAAGACAAAAAAGTAAGCTTGATGTAATTGCTACTGATTCATTTTTAATTGATATTGGAGCTGTAATTATATCTTTGTATCTAGTAGGAAAAGGAAAAGCAGAAGAGTTTAAGAGTAAATTGACTTCTCAAAATAGATATGAACTAGAAAAAGAATTTACTGGATTTACAACTTCTCAAATTACAGCAGCAGTTTTTAAGCATTGGCATTTTGCAGAAGATTTGATAACACCTGTTGAAAATATAGATAATCCAAATGATGAATATTCTAAAGTTTTAAATGTTTTAAGAACATTAATTGATTTATTAGAACCTGAAAATGAAGAAAATATTCAAAAAGGTTTAAAAAAGGCTGAAGAGTTTGGTTTAGATATTAATAGTTTGCAAGAAGCAATTGAAATAGTTAAAGGATAATAGTGAAAGAATTTGCCTATAAATTAGTAAAAGGAATTGAAAGAAAAGATATTCCAAGAGATAAAAAAGATATTATTAATGATTTAATAGCTCTTGGAATTGTAAGTGATGGAAAAATTATTAAATTAAAATCAAGATATAGAATAGGAAAAGTTGATGTAACTAAAAAAGGTTTTGGATTTTTAATTCCTCTTGGAGTTAAAGAGAGAGATTATTTAATTGAAGCTCATCATTTAAATGGGGCAAGCAGAGGAGATTTGGTTATAGGAGAGAGGCTTTTTAATAAAAAAGGGCGTCCAAAGGCAAAAGTAGTATATATTTTAGAAAAAGCATTTGCTTATAGTGTTGTTTATTTAACATTTGAATTTAAAAATGGCAAAAAAGTACCTGTACTTAAAAATATAAAAACAGATCAGCCTACATTTGTGAATGAAAAGAAAAAAACTTTAAAAAAACTTCCTGAAGGAGCAGTATTTAAAGTAAATAACTATACTGCAAAAATTGAAGAAGTTTTGGGTGTTTTAGATGATCCTTGGGTGGATGATAAAATTTCTTTAGCTCTTTATAATAAAAAAGAAGAATTTTCAAAAAAAGCGATAAGAGAAGCAAAGGCATTTGGAGATTATGTAGATAAAAGTATGTATCCAAATAGAGTAGATTTAACTCATCTTAGTTTTTGTACCATTGATCCAGAAAGTGCAAAAGATCATGATGATGCAATATATTTTGATAAAGAAAAAAATGAACTTTATGTAGCAATTGCAGATGTAAGTGAATATGTATATTTAAATGGAAATATTGATAAAGAAGCAAAAGAGAGAGGATTTAGTATCTATTTTCCTCATAAGTCTGTGCCAATGCTTCCAAGAGAGCTTAGTGAAAATATTTGTTCGCTAAAAGAAAATGAAGATAGACTTGCATTTATTTTTAAAATAACTCTAGATAAAAATAATGAAGTTATAAAAGAAGAGTTATTTGAGGGAATTATTAATTCAAAACGAAAATATTCATATAATAAAGTAGATGAATTTTTAGAAGGTAATTTGGAAAATATTGATGAGATTGATAAAGAAATTTTGGATTGGTTGCTTCCTCTTTGGGAGAAAATAAAAAATATAAGAAATAAAAGACTTAAAACTGGACTTGAGTTTGAGAGTGATGAGATTAGAATGAAACTTGATGAAAATGGTATGATTGAAAGTGTTGAAATTGAAAAAGAAACTCCTTCTCACAAGCTTATAGAAGATTGTATGCTTTTGGCAAATAAAGCTGCTGCTAAAATGATAGATTTTGGAATTTTTAGAGTTCATGAAAAACCATCTCAAACAAGTATTGATGAACTTTATGCTACGCTTGGAAGTCTGGGTATAAATGTAAATGTAGATGAAAAAGATTTTGTAAAGGTAGTGGAAGATATTCAAAAACAAGCAAATGAACTTGGAATAAAAAAAGAAGTAGATAAACTAATAATTCGCTCTCAGCAACAAGCAAGATATGATGCTTGTAATATCGGGCATTTTGCATTAGGTTTTGAGAGATATACACATTTCACTTCTCCTATTAGAAGATACTCAGACCTCACACTTCATAGAATTCTTAAAGCTACTATTAAAAATGAAAAAAAAGTTCTTGATTATATTTTAAGGAATATTGAAGCTTTAGTAGTGAAACTTAGTGAACTAGAAAGAGAAGCTATGAAAGTTGAATGGGATTTTTATGATAGAAAATATGCAAGAGTTGCAAATGAAAATATAGGTAGAGTTTATAAAGGAATTATTGAAGATACAGAAATTCCTCCAATTGCTAAAATTTTGGAAGATAAACTTCTTGGAGCTAGAGTATTTTTAAAAGATAAAGAAAAATTTAATTTGTTTGAAAAGGTTGATATTGAAATTACAAATTCAAATATAGCAACTGCGAAGATAAAAGGAAAAGTAAAAAGGGATTAATAACTATAACTTAATCCTATTCCAAAAAGAAAAGCTCCTCCTTCGCTAAATTTTCCTATATTATAACTTTTTGTAACAGGATCATAAACTTTTGCACTTCTTGAATGAGGTTTTGCATAAAGTGCTGCCATTCCGAAGCTTAATCTATCATCTATTTTATATTTAAATCCACCTGATATTATTTGTTTGTCACTATCAGGTAATGTGAAATCAATTGTTGAATCTGGTACAGGTGTTTCATCGTATGCATATCCTGCCATTAAAGTTAATTTATTTGAATATTGATGTGTAACACCAAGTCTATAAGTATTAGAATCTTTCCAATTTTTAGGTATAGGTTGTCCAAAAATTGCATTTACATAAGGGTCTTTAAAATTAAAATCTAATTTTTTGTATTTGCTCCAGAATGTTCTTTCAAATACAGCTTCAACTGTTGTTTTATTGAATTTTTTAGCTATTGCAAAATCAAATTGAGCAGGAATAGGAACAGTTACTTTTCCTGGTGTATTGAAATAGATATATTTATTTATATCTGAAGGATTTTGTGTAAGTAGATATTTTGAATAATATCCACTTCCATTTCCGCTTAAAGAGAGATTAATTGATGAACGAAAAGTTGTAGCTATTTTTATATCTTTTTTATCGTTTTGATAAGCTAAGGCTGCATTCCATCCTCTATCAAAACTTGTACCATTTAAGTATTGAGAATAAAGAGGAGTTACTGTATTATCACTATTTTGTTTGAGACCTAATACATTTGCAATACCTTCACTTTTTACAAATCTTAATCCAAAAGCTACTGAAAAATTATTATTTATTCTTTTTATAATAGTTGGATTAAATTCAATAGTTTTTAATGTAAATTCTTTAGCACCAGCTTCTGGGACTACATCATACCATCTTTTAGATAATCCATCAGGATATACTATACAAAATCCAAATCTAAATCCATTTATCTCTTTACTTGCGAAATGAAATTGAGGGAGGGCAAAATCTTCTCTTCTAGAATAATAAACTTCTCCATTATTGTTTTTGAATTTTACTTTATTTAGGTGTATAAAAAGAGCATTTATTTCAAAATAATTTTTATTTGGAAAAAATCCAATATTAGCAGGGTTATAATATGCTGCATCTGCTTCATGAGCATTAGCTATATTTGCACTACTTAATGCTATACCATTGATTGATTGTTCTGGAATTTTATAGCCATTTGCTAAAAGTAGGGTGGTCATTAATGAAAAAAGTAATGTTTTTTTCATAAACTCTCCTTTGTGTTTATAGTATAATTTTATAAAAAGTTTAATATGAAAAAGCAAGAATTTGATAAATTAGAAAAATTACCAAATTACATTGTGTTTTATGGTAACGAATTTTATTTAGATTTATATGAGAAAAGATTACTTAAAAGATTTGAAAATGCAAATATATTAAAAATGTATTTTGATGAATACAATTATGATGAAGCAAAACTTCATTTAAGTGAAAATTCTTTGTTTGGAGATACTAATGTTCTCATACTAAAAAATAATAAAATTCCTCAAAATTTTGATAAATTAATAAAATATACCAATAATTCTTATCTTCTATTTTTTTATTATGGTAATAAGTTGCCAAGTTATATAAAAAATTTTGTAAGATTTTTTGAGCCAGATTTAAAAGAGCTTATCTATTTTATAGATGAAAAAGTAAAAGAGTTAAATATAAATATTACAAAAGAAGCAAAATTGAAATTAATTCAAATGGTAGAGCCTATTTTTATAGAAAAAGAGCTTGAAAAATTATCTAATTATACTCATGAAATTACCTCAAATGATATAGAAGAGCTTGTATTTTCTTATAAAGAAGATACGTTTGAGAATGTAATTGTTTCAATATTAAAAGGAGAAGACTTTGAAAATAGTCTAAAAAATCTTTTAATCAAAACAGATAGTAAAAGGTTTTTATCTGCCATCATTAGATATATAAAAGATTTATATAAATATAATCTTTATATAAAAAAAACGGGACTTTCTTCTTTGAAAGGACTTCTTGGTTATCAACTTCCATTTAAAATAGAAAAACAAAGAGTAGAACTTGCTATTAAAATAAAAGAGAAAGATTTTTATGAACTTTTAAAATTTTTATTAAATGCAGAATTAAAAATTAGAAAAGGTTCTTCAAATCAAGAGGCTGTATTTTGGGAAGTAATTACATTTTTAAAAACATTTAACTCTTTTTAAATATTTTTTTAATTCTTTTTGCGGCTTTTGTAAGTCCTAGTTTCATTCCAGAATATCTCATCATTTTTGCCATTTGTTTGAATTTATCTTTTTCATAACATGGATTTGGACATTTTCTACATCTTGGTTTTGGATCATTTGGACATTCTTGAAGACGATTTATTGCATATCTTAAAAGTTCATGACAATCTTCACAAAGAGTTATTTTAAACTCTATTTTTTTATCTTCAAATGGAACAATATATTCTTTTTCTATTTGATTAGTATGTTTATCATTACAATATATAGGAAAAAATTTTTCTAATGTTTTTACTTCCGATTCAAATTTCTCAAAGGTCATTTATTTCCTTTTTTTTCTAATGATAACTTAATATTAATGATAAATCATTGATTTATGTCAAATATTTCAAAATTTTGTCTAATTGCTTCATAAAGAATAATTCCTGTACTTACTGCGAGATTTAAGCTTCTTCCTTTTTTTGTCATAGGAATAGTAATGCATTGATTTTTGTATTTGTTTAAAATTTCCTCATCAATACCTTTAGTTTCACTTCCAAAAATAATAAAGTCTCCTGGATTGAATTTTGTTTGAAAATAAGGTTTGTTTGTTTTTGTAGTAGCAAAGTGCATTTTTGAAGTATCATTTTTCTTTAAGAATTCTTCAACACTATCCCAAACAACTAAATCTAATTTATCCCAATAATCAAGCCCAGCTCTTTTTACTGCCTTTTCGCTTATATCAAATCCAAGAGGTTTAACTAGATGCAAAGTAGCGCCTGCATTTACACAAAGTCTTCCTATATTGCCTGTATTTGGAGGAATTTGAGGAGAGAAAAGTACTATATTAAACATTTTTTTGCCTTTTTGTTAGAAAAGATAAGATTTTTGCTACTTTTTTTGGATTTTTAGATAATATTTCTTTTAATCTGTTTTTTAAAATTTCTTGTTTTATATCTAAAATGTTTTTTTTCATAATATGATAGTCTTATTTGCATATACAAAAATTCTATCTTCTATTGCAAGTTTTATAGCTCGGCTTAGGACTATTTTTTCTATATCTCTACCTTGTAATCTCATCTCTTCCCAGCTCATTTCATGGGACACTCTAATAACATCTTGTTCAATTATTGGTCCATCATCAAGATTATTATTTACAAAATGAGCTGTTGCTCCAATTATTTTTACTCCTCTATCGTATGCTTGTTTGTACGGATTTGCTCCAATAAAAGCTGGAAGGAATGAGTGATGAATATTAATTATTTTATTTGGAAATTTTTCTACAAAATTTGGAGTTAATATTCTCATAAATTTAGCCAAAATTATAAAATCAGGATTTAGAGGTTCTATTATTTTTAGCATTTCATTTTCATGTTCAATCCTACTTTTATTCTCAGCTGGAATATAATAAAAAGGAATATCAAATTTTTCTACTAAATCTTGAAGATTTTTTCTATTTGCAATAACTCCTAAAATTTCTACATCCAAATCACCACTATATTGTTTAATTAAAATATCTCCTAGAGCATGAGCTTCTTTTGTAGCCATTAAAAATAGTCTTTTTTTTCTTTTTTTATAAATTCTGATATTTGCACAAGGAACTTCTTTTAATATTTCTTCTTTTAATTTATCTTTATCAATTTCACCTGCTATAACTGCACGAAAAAAAAATTTATTATTTTCTTTATCTACAAACTCTTGTTGAGTTTCTATATTAAAATCATTTTCATACAAAACTTTTGAAATTTTATATACAAGACCTTTTTTGTCATCACAATCAATTAAAAGAGTATATTTCATTTATTTCCTTTACAAATATCAAAATTCTTTTTGAGAAAAATTATATCATAACTCTTAATTTCTCTAAGAATTGAGATTCTTGGATTTTTAGGGTCAATATATTTTGGCTTATATTTTCTCTCCCATAAATTATTCTCTTTTATCCATTCTTCACAGCAATTAAAATTAAGTAGACTAAAAGTTTTTAGAGGATATTTCAAGCTAAGTGCATAAAGAAATCTATTAGAGATTTTTTTTGGAGCTTTTTTTGTATTTATTTCTCTAATTAAACTTTTTGGTATATTAAGTGAATTTGTTATTTTTTTTAAAGGTAAATGTTTTAGATTTTTTAGATGATAAAAAAAGTAACTCTCAAGTGGATTTTTTTTATAAATTTTTGATAGACAGAAAAATTCTTTGCAATTAAATTCTAAATTAAATAATTTCTTAGCAATTCCTAAAATTATAAAATAATAAAACCCATAATATAAATAATTACTTTTAAACATTTTCTCAAATTCCATATATATCCTATCTTTGCTTAAATCGCTTAAATCTATACTTTGACAAAGCTTAATTGTCTTTTTTGCTACTTTAAATTTAAGACGGGAACTAAACTGCATAGCTCTAAGAACTCTTAGAGAATCTTCAACAAATGTTTTATCATCAATATGACGAATTATTTTATTTTGAATATCTTTAATTCCTCCCCAAAAATCTAAAATTTTACCTGTATATATATTTTTCATTAAAGCATTCATTGTGAAATCGCGCCTTTTTGAAGCTTCTTTTTCATCTTGAGTTATTTTTACGCTAAATCCTCTGTGACCATATCCTGTTTTATTTTCAATTCTAGGGAGTGAGATATCAAAGTTTTTCCATTTATAAACAAAAAAGCTCTTTCCTACACCTTTTGCTCCAAGTTTTTGCATCAATTCATCAAATTTTTGAGGAGTAATATCATAAACTTCTATATCAAATTCTCTTGGAACTCTACCTAAAATTTCATCTCTAACACATCCACCAACTAAATAGACTCTTTTAGTATAGGGAGCAAAAAACTCTTTTAAAAATTCTAAATCTTTCATTTATGTTGTAGTTTTTCTTCTATTTTAGCAAGGATATATTCTAAAAAGTTTAATGTTACATCAAGTTTTATTTCAAGATTTTGGGTATTTGGAGATTGAAGTCCATCAAATAAAATCAAAAGTCTCTCTCTTAAATGCTTTAAGAATTCTTCATCACACTCTTTTTTTTCATTTGTAATTTGTTCTACTATTTCATCTTGATCTATTTCTTGTAGTGTTTCTAAAATTGTATCTTTTAAGTCCATTTTAATTCTTTCAACCATTTTTCAAATTCATATCTGTTTTTTTGATTAATTTCATCAAATTCTTTTAGTTTTAATATATTTACGCCATTAAATCTTTTTCTTTTTTTTAGACGATTTAATGCTTCTATTATCTCTTTATCATTTGGATTTTTTAAAAGCAACTTTTCATAAACCTCAATGGCTTCAGATTTGAAGCCTTGAGATGCTAAAATTTCTGCATAAGTTTTACTTAGAGGCATGTTCTGCTATTAAACTTCCCATCTCTTCTGTTGTAACTACTTCTTTTGCATCAAATGAAGCTATATCTTTTGTTCTATAGCCTTTAGCTAAAACTTCTTTTATTGCATTTTGGATTCTTTTTGCTCCATTTTCTTCGCCTAGGAAATTTAGCATCATAGCGGCACTTAAAATTGTAGCAATAGGATTTGCTATGCCTTGTCCTGCAATATCTGGAGCACTTCCATGAATTGGTTCAAAAAGTCCTACTTTCCCACCAATACTTGCACTTGGAAGAAGTCCTATACTTCCTACAATCATACTTGCTTCATCACTTAAAATATCCCCAAAAATATTTCCAGTTAAAATTACATCAAATTGTTTAGGATTTCTAATAAGTTGCATTGCGGCATTATCTACATACATATGTTCAAGTTCAACTAAAGGATATCTTTTATGTACTTCTTCTACTACTTCTCTCCAAAGCTCACTAACTTCTAACACATTTGCTTTATCAACTGATGTTACTTTTCTTTTTCTTTTCATAGCTTCTTCAAAAGCAACTTCTGCGATTCTTTCAATTTCTTCTCTTGTATAAATCATTGTATTAAATGCTACATTTTCTGTTTTTTCTCTTGGTTCTCCAAAATATATTCCACCTGTAAGTTCTCTAACAACTTCTAAATCAACCCCTTTAATAACTTCAGGTTTTAGAGTAGAAGCATTTACAAGTTCATCAAAAATAATAGCAGGACGAATATTTGCAAAAAGTCCAAGAGATTTTCTGAGCTTCAAAAGTCCTGTCTCAGGTCTTTTTTCTTTTGGTAAATTATCCCATTTAGGACCTCCGATTGAGCCAAAAAGAACTGCATCAGAATTTAAACATCCTTTGATAGTTTCATCTGGACATGGATTATCAAATACATCAACTGCACTTCCACCAATTAGATATTCATTATATTCAAGATTAAACCCTTCTTTGTCAGCTACTGCATCAAGAACTTTTATAGCTTCATTAACAATTTCTGGTCCGATACCATCGCCTTTAAGTACGGCTATTTTATAATTTTTCATTATTTTCCTTTAAAATTTCTTTTGCATAATTTATAAGTCCGCCTGCTGCTATAAGCTCTTGCATAAAAGGAGGAATAGGTGCAAATTTATACTCTTTACCTGTATCTACATTATGAATAATACCTTTATCTAAATCTATTTTTACTAAATCACCTTCATTAATTTCATCACTCTCAAGTAGTTCAAAAATAGGAAGTCCCATATTAAAACTATTTCTATAAAAAATTCTTGCGAAACTTTTTGCAATTACAGCAGCAATTCCAGCAGCTTTTAGTGCAATTGGAGCATGCTCTCTACTACTTCCACTTCCAAAGTTATAACCAGCTACAATGATATCTCCTGGTCTAACTTTACTAGGAAATTCTGGGTCAGCGTCTTCCATTACATGTTTTGCAAGTTCATGTGGGTCTGAAGTGTTTAGATATCTTGCTGGAATTATTAAGTCTGTATCAATATTGTCTCCAAATTTCCAAACTCTACCTGTAATAATATTCATTAAAATCCTTTTTTGTTTTGAATTTTAACAAAAAAAAATTAATTAGTTAAATTGAGCTTTTGAGAGAGTTTAAATACACTCAATAAGAGTGTAATTTTTTAAAAAAATTATCTTTTTAGATTATTTACAGTTTGGAGCATTTCATCACTTGTAACTATTGCTTTACTTGCGGCATCATATGCTCTTTGACCTGTAATTAAATCAGTCATTTCATCTACAAGTTGTACATTGCTCATTTCAAGAAAACCTTGTCTAATTTCTCCAAGTCCATTTTGGCCAGGAACATCAACAATAGGGTCTCCTGAAGCTGATGTATTAATATAAAGATTGCTTCCAAGTGAATGAAGTCCAGCTGGATTTATAAATTTTGCAAGTTGGATTTGACCAATTTGAGTCATTTGAGTTTGACCTGCTTCAAGTATACTAACAGTTCCATCAGTTCCTATTGATATTTGAACCGTATCTGCTGGTAGAGTAATATTTGGAATAAGTTTATAACCATCACTTGTTACTATGTTTCCGTTTGCATCAAGTTTAAAAGCTCCATCTCTTGTATAAGCAATTCTTCCATCTGGAAGTTGTATTTGGAAAAATCCATCTCCTTGGATTGCAAGGTCTAAATTATTATGAGTTTCTTTAAAATTTCCTTGAGTAAAAATTTTAGTAATTGCTGTAGGTCTTACTCCAAGTCCTACACTTATACCTGTAGGGGATTGTGTAGTTGAAGAAGTTGAAGTACCAGCGTATTCCATTGTTTGATAAAAAAGGTCTGCAAATTCTGCTCTTTGTTTTTTATATCCTATTGTGTTTACATTTGCTATATTGTTTGAAACCACATCAATTTGTGTTTGCTGTGCTAACATTCCTGTTGCGGCTGTATATAAACTTCTAATCATTTATTCTCCTTTATGCTCTAATACTTGCTAATTTATTTATTGCATCTTGATTTAAATCATCCATAAATGTAGTCATAACTTTTTGATACTCTTCTACAAGTCTATTTGTTTCAATAAGACCTGTCATTTCAGTTATTGGATTTACATTTGATTTTTCTAAAAATCCTTGAAGAGTTATGTTTGTTTTTAAAACTTTTGCTCTATTTGGATTAAACTGCCACATTGTATTTCCAATTTTTTTTAGAGTTTGTAAATTATCTATACTTACAACTTTAAGTTTAGCTATTTTTTCATTATCTACATAAATGTCTCCATCATTATTAATTACAATTTTTGAAGCATTTAATGGAATTTGAATAGGTTTATTATTTACATCTAAAACTTTATATCCCTCTTTTGTAACTAAATATCCATTTGAATCAAGATTAAAATTTCCAGCGCGTGTAAGTTTTTCTCCATTAAAATCTACTACAAAAAAAGAGTCTTTTTGTTTTAGAGCTACATCTAGTGGATTGGATGTTTTTTGTAAATTTCCAATAGAAAAATTTGTATATTCCGCTACTACAATAGGTACTTTGTTTAAATTTCTATTTAAAAATTTAGCAGCCTGTTTTGTATTGTTTTGTAATGGTAATTTATCTCTTTTTGTGCTAAATAATCTTTCATATTCGCCGATAATTATATCATCTTGTTTGAAACCGGGAGTATTTACATTGGCTAAATTATTTGATATAACATTTAGCTTATTAAATTGTGTGACCATACCGCCTGCGGCATCATAAAATCCATTAATCATATTTTAACCTTTTAATGGTATAATAAATATTAAATATTTAAATTTTTTAAGCAAAAATTGTTCCAAAAAAATTTAATATAATTTCAAACTTTAAAATCTACTAATAAAGAGGTCTCTTCATTAGTAGGTTTTAATTTAAAAAAGGAGAATAGATGGCACTTTCAAAAGAACTTTCAAAACTTTTAAAAGAAAACAAAAACGGAATTGTAACTTATGAAAAAATAGTTTCTCTCTTACCAAAAGCTCCAACAAAAAAAGAAGCAAAAGAGATTTTAGACGCTATTAAAGAAAATAATATTAAAGTTATGACAGCGGCTGAGGTTGCAAAACTTAAAAACCTTGAAGATGTTGTAAAAAGCGAAGAAGAAAGAGAAAGAAAAAAAGAAGAGCTTGCTGAAGAGATATTAAAAGATAAAGAGCTTCTTGAATGGAGTAGGTCTGATAGCCCTGTTAGAATGTATCTTAGAGAAATGGGACATATTCCATTACTTGATAAAGATGAAGAAATTGAAATTTTTAGAAGAATTCAGCTTGGAGAAGAGATAATTCTTGATGCAATATGTTCAATACCATTTTTAATTGATTTAGTTTTAAAATATAAAGAGCCTTTACTTAATAGAGAAAGAAGAGTAAAAGAGTTATTTAAAAATTTTGTAGATGAAGAAGAAGTAGAAGATGAAGATAGCAAAGAAGGAAAAAGAAAGAAAAAAATCTCTCTTAGAGAAAAAAGAATTAATGAATTATTTAAAAATTTAGAAAAAGCAAAAAAAGAGTGGGAAAAAGTATTAGATGAATATGATAAAGTTATAAATTCGCCTAATAGAGATGAACTTGATAATTTTCATAAAATCCTTCAACTTACATTTAAAAAGAAAAAAGTAAAAGAAGCTTTGACTGAGCTTGGATATACTTCAAAACTTATAAATGAAATAGTAAAAACTGTTGAAACTGCACTAAAAGGTGATAAAGATTTTGAAAAAGAACTTAAAAAGAAAGAATATAGACTACCACTTTTTAATGAGCAGTTAAGAAAACTTCATAAAGAGATTTTAAGTAAAATTACAGAATTATCTAAAGAAGACATTGCAGCAATGGTGCCAGAACATACAATGGTAAATATTTATATGGATATTAAAAAATTAGTTGAAGCTAAAAAAGCTAGTGATAATATGTTTGGAATGGACCCTAAAAAACTTGAAGTTATTTTAGAGCAACTCAAGCGTGGTAAAAAAATAGTAACAGAAGCAAAAGAGAAAATGGCAAGAGCAAATCTAAGACTAGTGGTTAGTATTGCTAAAAAATATACAAATAGAGGCCTTCCATTTCTTGATTTAATTCAAGAAGGAAATATTGGTCTTATGAAAGCTATTGATAAGTTTGAGTTTGAAAAAGGTTATAAATTTTCAACTTATGCTACTTGGTGGATTAGACAAGCCATCTCTAGAGCAATTGCAGACCAGGCAAGAACAGTTAGAATTCCTATTCATATGATAGAAAATATCAATCAAATTAATAAAATTATTAGAAAACATGTCCAAGAAGAAGGAAAAGAACCGACTCTTGAAGTAATTGCAAAAGAAATGAAAATGCCAATTGAAAAAGTTAAACAAATTCTTAAAATTTCAAAAGAGCCAGTATCTCTTGAAGCACCTGTTGGTGAAGAAGAAGATGGAAAATTTGGAGATTTTATAGAAGATAAAAGTTTTTCAAATCCTTATGAAGAAGTGGTGCATGAAGATTTAAGAAAACATATTGATGAAATACTTCAAAATTTAAATGAAAGAGAAAGAGAAGTTATTAAAATGAGATTTGGACTTATGCCAGATAAAAGTGAAAGAACTTTAGAAGAGATTGGAAAAGCTCTTAATGTAACAAGAGAGAGAGTTAGACAAATAGAAAGCAGTGCTATTAAAAAACTTAGACACCCAAATATTGGAAAACTTCTTAAAAATTACATTGATAGCTAGGATTAATTATGAAAAAATGGGAGCTAATTGAGAGATTTTTAATTAAATTTATTTATGAAGAAATTACAAAAACAGGTATAAAAAAAGGAATTTGTGGACTTAGTGGAGGTATTGATAGTGCAGTAGTAGCCATCTTAGCTAAAAAAGCATTAGGTGAAAATTTTAAGGTGATTATGATGCCAAGTCAGTATTCCAGTAAAGCTAGTATTGAAGATGCTAAAAAATTATGTAAAAAGTTTGATATTGATTATGAAATCATCTCAATTGCTCCTTTGCTTGAAGCTTATCCTATTGATGATAAAGTAAGACTTGGTAATTTTTCTGCTAGAATGAGAATGGCAATTCTTTATGATAAATCGGCTGAATTTAATGCACTTGTAATTGGAACTAGTAATAAAAGTGAGCTTATGCTTGGATATGGGACTTTATTTGGAGATTTGGCAAGTGCGCTTAATCCTATAGGAGATTTATACAAGAGTGAAATTTTTGAATTTGCTAGATTTTTAGGAGTTAATGAAGAAATAATAAATAAGCCTCCAAGTGCAGATTTGTGGCAGGGACAAAGTGATGAAGCTGAACTTGGATATAGTTATAGCGAAATTGATCCAGTACTCGTTGATTTTGTAGATAATAGAGCTACAAAAAAAGAATTACTAGAAAAGTATGATAAAGATTTGGTTGAATTTGTGCTTAAAAAAGTTTATCAAAATCAATTTAAAAGAAAACCTCCTATTATTGCAAAATTAAAATCTCGTACAATAGGACATGACTTTTTGTATGAAAGAGATATAAGACTTTAGATGAAAAATAAAATTTATTCTTTTTTTGAAGAGATGCTTTTTTATCCAAAGTGGTATCATCTACCTTTTATTTTAATTTTACTTCCTTTTTCTTTTATTTATATGATAATTATGCATTTTAAATTTCCAAAAAAATTAGAAAATTTAGGTATTCCTATTATTTCTGTAGGAAATATTATTATTGGAGGAAGTGGTAAAACTCCTTTAACTAAAGCTTTGATTAATTATTATAAAGATAAAAAAATAGCAGTGGTTTTAAGAGGATATAAAAGAAAAAGCAAAGGTTTAGTGGTAGTTAAAAATTTTGAAAAAATTTTAGTAGATGTTGATAAAAGTGGTGATGAAGCTATGGAGATAGCTTCTTTTACAAATGCAGCTGTTATAGTTAGTGAAGATAGGAAAAAAGGTATTTTAAAAGCAAAAGAGATGGGGGCTGATTTTGTAATACTTGATGATGGATTTGATAAACCTTTTGAAAAATTAAATATTGTAATTGATAAAAAAATAAAAAATCCTTTTACAATTCCGGCTGGAGGATATAGATATCCAAGAGTTGCTTTAAGATTTGCAGATTTAATAATTAACGAATTTCAAAGGGAAGTGAAAGTTCCAAATGGAGATATATTAATAAGTGGTATTTCAAATCCTAAAAGACTTTTGAAATTTTGGAAGAAAGATTATAAATTTTTTCCAGACCATTATGAATATAAATGGGAGGATTTGAAAGAATTTAAAGATAAAATAATTGTTACAACTCCAAAAGATTATGTAAAGCTTAAAAAATTTCCTCTAAATTTAAAAATTATTGAATTAAATGTTAAAATACCTAAGTCTTTAATAAATAAAATAGATGAATATTTGATAAAATTTCAATAAAAAGGTTTTAAATGGGGCTAAAAGATGAAATAAAAAAAGATACTAAAGAATTAAAACAAGATGAAGAACTTTTAATTAAGGTATTTAAGTTAGAAAAATTTTTTAATAAGTATAAAAAACTAATAATAGTAGGAGTTGTTTTATTAATAGCTATATTTATCGGATATAATACTTATAGTTATTTTCAAACTCAAAAACTTATAAAAACAAATAATGCATTAGATACACTGCTTAAAAATCCAAATAATAAAGAAGCTTTAAAAATTTTAAAAGAGAATAAAAATTTATATAATTTATATCTTTTAACTCAAGGAAAATTTAATCAAATTACTTCAAAAGAACTAAAAGCAATTAAAGCATATGAATTAGCAATGAAAAAAGGGACAAAAGAAGCTCTTGAAGCTTATCTTTTAAATCCTGATTATAAGATTTTAAAAAATCCTGTAAGACTTGCGTTAATGAGAATTTATCTAAAAGAGCACAATAGACAAAAAGCTAAAACATTATATTCTGAAATAGATCCAAATTCAAAATTTAAAGAGTTAGGATTATATCTACTTCATTATGGGATAGTTAAATGAGATATCTATTATTAATAACTTTTCTTATTTTTGCTGGATGTGCTACAAAAGAATTTGAAGACCCAAATGCACAAAATATAAATTTAAAATCTAAAACTCATTCTTTAATTTTGCAAGATTATACTAAAAAAGCATTGACCTTTAAAAA
Source organism: Nautiliaceae bacterium (assembly GCA_027035735.1). Taxonomy (GTDB): domain Bacteria; phylum Campylobacterota; class Campylobacteria; order Campylobacterales; family Nautiliaceae; genus JALTBU01. The sequence goes on along the minus strand of JALVUH010000171.1, from coordinate 2,794 downwards.
ATCAGAAGGAATTTTTGGTGGTAAATATGTAAATTATACAATTAATGGGGTTAAACTTGGCAAATTTAGAAAAATAGATAAAAATTTAGCTATTTATTCAAATAAGATAATGATTTTAAAAACAAAAAAAATAATAAAACTTCCTTATTTAGTTTTTAGTGCAACAAAAAATAATAATTTAATTGCTATTGTATTTGAAAATGATGGGTATGGGGTTTATGATTTGAATAAAAATAAACTAATTTTTTATCAAAAAGATGATGATGCTATTGTTGCTAAATATCTTTCACAAAAACCTATCTTTTATCAAGATTTAATTTTATTTCCTTTATTAGATGGTAAAATTGCTGTAGTAGATAAAAAAAATATGCAATTTATAAGAGATATTGATATTTCTGATGATTTTATAATTGACAATGTTATTTATATGAGTATAGTTAAAAACAATTTATTTATGGCTACTCCAAAAAGATTAGTATTATTTAATCCAAATTTCTTAATTAGTTATAAAGATAGTATTAAACATGTTATTGATTTAAATGGATATATTTATCTTTTTAATAATGAAGGAAAAGTAATTAAATTTGATACAAATCTTAAAAAGATAAAAGAGGTAAATTTTCCTTTTGCTTCATTTTTTGCCCCAAGTATTTGTAATGGGAATATCTATACTATAACTTATAGCGGATATTTAATAAAACTAACACCTAATCTAAAATATAGTGTTTATAAAACAAATCAGTTTGATACATCTGCTCCTTTGAAAATAAAAGGATGTAAAATATATAATCAAGATAAGGTGTTTTTTATTGAGTAGATATTTAGAGAGTTTTTTAGAATATCTTTTGATAAACAAAGCAGTTAGTAAAAATACATATGAAGCTTATAAAAGGGATTTAACTCAATTTGAAGAGTTTTTAGGTAAACCTATAATTGAAGCTGATACAAGTGAAATTATTTCATTTTTATCTCAGATTGAAAATAAGCGCTCACTTAATAGAAAACTTAGCGCAATTAATTCTTTTTTTGATTTTGCATATAAAAGAGATTTGGTTAAAGAAAAGCATAAAATTAAGCAAGCCAAAATTCCAAAAACACTTCCAAAATTTTTAGAAAAAGAAGAAATTTTAAATTCTATTTCTCATATTGATTATAGTTCTTCTTGGTTTGAGCTTAGAGATAAAGCTTTGATTTTATTTTTGTATGCTACAGGACTTAGAGTTAGCGAAGCTATGAATGTTAAACTTAGCGATATAGAAGATGGATGGGTAAAAGTTACAATGGCAAAAGGTGAAAAACAAAGAGTAGTGCCAATTGCTGATATTGCAATGCAGGCTATTAAAGAGTATTTATCAAAAAGACCATGCAATAGTGAATATCTTTTTGTAAATAAAAACTGCAAAAAACTCAGTAGAATCAGTGCTTTTAATATTACAAAAAAATATTTAAATGTTTCTCCTCATGTACTTAGACATTCATTTGCTACTTCTTTAGTTTTAGGTGGAGCAGACCTTAGAATTGTTCAGGAATTACTAGGGCATGCTTCGCTTAATACTACTCAAATTTATACTCATATACAAAAAGAAAATTTAAAAGAGACTGTGCTTAAATATCATCCTTTAGAAGATTTAGAATGAAAGAGGTTTTAGATATTTTAGTAAAAAATAAAATTGTTTGTAAAAAACTACAAGAGATTAAGTTAAATACCAAAAAGAAAATAAAAGCTTATCTTGGAGTAAATATTAAGAATGAATATTGTTTTATTTTGGTAGTTGATAGGAAAAGCAGAATTTTAAGAAAAGATATTGAAGAGTTTTTGAAATTTTTGCCAGATATTAATTTTAGATATAAAAAGAAAATTTTAATTACAAAAGCTCCAATTTGTTCTAAAGCACTTGAGCTTATTAAAGATTGGAGAGTAATTTGGTATTAGTAGATATTGGAAATACAAATTATCATATTTGTGAGAGTGAAAAAATTTATAATTTAAAAGAGCCTAAAAAATTTGATGATAAAGTCTATTATATAAGCGTAAATAAAAAAAAAGAAAAAGAGTTTTTAAAGTTAAATCCAAAAGCTATTAATCTAAAAGATTATGTAGAGTTTAAAAGTAATTATAAAAACATAGGAATTGATAGAGTTATGGCATGCATTAGCATTGAAAATGGAGTAGTAGTTGATGCTGGCAGTGCCATTACAATTGATGTAATGAAAAATGGTATCCATCAAGGTGGAATTATAGCGCCTGGTCTTTTTGCTTTTAAAGAGGCTTTTGCTAAAATTTCAGAAGTTTTAAAGGTTGAGTATAAAAAAATTGATTTAAATAAACTTCCAAGTAATACAAATGAAGCGTTAATTTATGGAAGTGTGGGAATTGTTGTAGATTTTATAAAAAAATTTGAAGGTCCATATTATTTTACCGGTGGAGATGGTAAATTTTTGAGTGAGTTTGTAGAAGGAATTTATATTAAAGATTTGGTTTTTAGAGGAATGAAGAAAGTAATAAAGGAAAAATTATGACTATAGCTTTGCCAAAGGGTAGGATTGCTGAGGATGTTTTAGCAATTTTTAAAAAGATTTTTAATGAAGATTTTAAATTTGAAAATAGAAAATTGATTTTAAAAAAGGCTGGATTTACATTTTTAAATGTTAGAAATTGGGATGTTGCTACATATGTAGAAAAACAAGCGGCTGATATTGGGGTAGTGGGGCTTGATGTGATAACTGAGCTTAATTCTAATGTATTAGAGCTTATGGATTTAGGGCTTGGGAAATGTAGAGTTAGTGTAGCAGG
>JALVUH010000170.1 GCA_027035735.1 Nautiliaceae bacterium | reverse complement strand
TTAAGGAATTTAATAAATTTTTTTCTTAATTTTTTATGTTTTTTTTTGAGATATTTTTTTATTTCTTTATTTTTGCAAATTTTCATTAATACATCTGTATCTCTTAATTTTGAAGATTTTTTAAGAAGTTTTTTAAGAGATGAATCAGTTTTATTTTCAAGTGCAAGTTTTGAGAGAGTTTTTCTTGCATATATTCTCAAATCATGTAAAACATCGGGATCATCTTTTTTAAGATATTTTTTAATTAACTCATCCAAAATGGACTCCTTAATATAATTAAACTATATAAATTATATCACATTTTGTTATAATTGCGTCAAAAAAGGAAATGAATGAGAAGCCATTATTGTGCGGAGTTGAATGAATTAAATGTAGGAGAAGAAGTAGAGCTAGTTGGATGGGTTAATTCTCATAGAGACCATGGAGGAGTTATTTTTATAGACCTTAGAGATAGAAGTGGAATTATTCAAGTAGTAGCAGACCCGGCTGATAGCAAAAAAGCTCATGAAATAGCAGAAAAAGTAAAAGATGAATATGTTATAAAAGTAAAAGGAAAAGTAAGATTAAGAGGAGAAGGGCTTGAAAATCCAAAACTTAAAACGGGAAAAATTGAAGTTATAGCAGATGAAATAGAAATAGAAAATACAAGTGAAGTTTTACCATTTCAAATAGGAGACAAATCAGTAAATGAAGAATTGAGACTTAAATATAGATATTTAGACCTTAGAAGTCCTGATATGCTTGAAACTTTTATACTTAGAAGTAAAGTTACAAATGCAATTAGAAGATATTTTGATGAAAAAGGTTTTATTGATGTAGAAACTCCTGTCCTTACAAAATCTACTCCAGAGGGTGCTAGAGATTATTTGGTGCCAAGCAGAGTTCATCCTGGAGAATTTTATGCACTTCCTCAATCGCCTCAATTATTTAAACAAATTTTAATGGTAGCAGGATTTGATAAATATTATCAAATTGCAAAATGTTTTAGAGATGAAGATTTAAGAGCTGATAGACAGCCAGAATTTACTCAAGTTGATGTTGAAATGAGTTTTGTAACTCAAGATGATGTAATTGAAGCTATTGAAGGAATGATTAAAGAAGCTTTCAAAACAGCGGGAATAGATATCAAACTTCCAATAAAAAGAATTAGTTATACAGAAGCTATGGAAAAATATGGAAGTGATAAACCAGATTTAAGATATGATTTAGCTATGGTTGATGTAATTGATGAATTTAAAGATTCAAGTAATGAAATTTTCTCTTCTATTGCTAAAGATAAAAAGAATAATAGAATTAAAGCTCTAAAAGTTCCTCAAGGTGATAAATTTTATTCTAGAAAAATGCTAAAAGAACTTGAGAATTTTGTTAGAAAATTTGGAGCAAAAGGACTTGCTTATATTCAAGTAAAAGAAGAAGGATTAAAAGGTCCTATTCTTAAATTCTTAAGCGAAGAATCACTTAATAAAATGATAGAAAAATTAAAACCAGAAATTGGAGATATTATCTTTTTTGGCGCAGGAGATAAAAAACTAGTTCTTGATTATATGGGAAGATTAAGACAAAAAATTGCAAAAGATATGGGACTTATTAATGAAAATGAATACAATTTAGTATGGATTGTTGATTTTCCTATGTTTGAAAAAGACGAAAACGGAAATCCAACTCCTTTACATCATCCATTTACAATGCCTGATATGGATACATGGGATGAAGAAAATTTTGAAGAAATTAAATCAGTGGCATATGATTTGGTATGTAATGGATATGAAATTGGAGGTGGAAGTATAAGGATTCACAAGGAAGAAATTCAAGAAAAAGTATTTAAACTTCTTGGAATTGATGAAATGGAAGCAAGAGAAAAATTTGGATTTTTACTTGATGCACTTAAATTTGGAGCACCTCCTCATGGAGGTTTTGCATTAGGACTTGATAGGGTTATTATGCTTATGAGAAAAACTGATAATATAAGAGATGTTATAGCATTTCCTAAAACTCAAAAAGCTCAATGTCTACTTACAAGTGCACCAAGTGAAGTAGACAAATCTCAACTAAAAGAATTACATATAAGAGTAAAAAAACCAAAAGCTGATAATGAATAAATTGATAAAAAAATTAAGTTTAAATGATTTAAAAAATGGAGATGTTTTTAAAATAATAGGATTTGATGAAAGTTGCAAAAATTTTAAAAATAGATTAAGAGATTTAGGTATTCATAAGGGTCAAATAGGACAGATTTTAAATAAATCTTTTTTTGGCCCAATTGAAATTGATATAGATGGTAGAAGATTAGCAATTGGTAGAGGAATGAGTAAAAAAATTTTTGTTAAAAAATTTGAATGCCCAATTTTATAAAAGGAGTAACAATGAAAAAAAAATTATTTTTAATTATAGGAGCACCAGGAAGCGGAAAAACAACAGATGCACATTTAGTTGCTGAAAGAAATCCAGATAAAGTAGTTCATTATTCAACTGGTGATTTATTAAGAGCAGAAGTTGAAAGTGGAAGTGAACTTGGGAAAAAAATAAAAAGTTATATTGACCAAGGAAAATTAGTACCTCTTGATATTGTAATAAATACAATCAAAAATGCAATTTTAAAAGCTGATAAACCTGTAATTTTAATTGATGGTTTTCCAAGAAGTGTAGAACAAATGAAAGCGTTAGATGAAATGTTAAAACAAAATCCTGATATTGAGTTAGTTGAAGTTATTGAAATAGTAGTTAGTGAAGAAACTGCAAGAGAGAGAGTACTTGGAAGAAAAAGAGGTCCAGATGATACAGATGAAGTATTTGAAAATAGAATGAAATTATATTTAGAACCTCTTCCTGAAATTGAAAAATTTTATGCTTCTCAAAACAAACTTGTAAAAATTGATGGTGAAAGAAGTATAGAAGAAATAGTAGCAGATTTAGAAAAAGAAATTAAACAAAAAGCAGGGATTTAGCCTTGCTTATTTATTACGGTTTAATATTAATAAGTATTGTTATAATAGCTTTTGCTTTCGCAAATATAATAAACTCTAAAAAAATAGAGAAAAATATTCATAATTACATATATATAGCAACAACATCCAAAGGATATTTTGTAGGAGCAGTAATTTTTTCATTAGCTATGCTTATAATTGTAGCTTTTCAAGCAATGCCTTATAATTTTGATATAAGAGTGTTTTCAATTGAACTTTTTTTTGGAAGTATATTTTTACTCTCTTTATCTCATCTTATTTATTACTTAAGTGCTAAGAAAAAATTGAGTGATTACAAAGAGTTTTTTAAAGAATTTGAAGCAGATATTAATAATAAATGTCATCTTTTAATGATAAAACATATCCTCTCAAAAGAGAGCGATATAGAAAAAATAAAAGATATTTTTAAACGAAACAAACATTTATGTGAGAAAAAAAATTAATTTTTTTCCTCTTTTAGTTTACATCTAAGCTCTTCTTGAACTTTTATATGTTCTATTCTTTCAATTAAAGCATCAAGTTCTTTTAATTGCTCTTCGCATTTTTTTTGAAGTTCTTCTTTTTTATCATTTAAAATTTTAAGTTGTTTTTCTATCTCTTCTATAGGAATTTCACATTTTTTAGCAGCTTCTTCCTCTTTTTCTAATGCCCAATCAGTAATTTTTTTAATAAATTCTTTTAACATTTTATCTCCTTTTGTATAATTACTTTAGTATTTTATCATAAAGGATAAAGATGGAAATAAATAATTATAAAAAAGCAGCTGAAATTATTAAAAATTCAAAAAATTTAGTTGCATTTACAGGTGCTGGTATAAGTGTAGAAAGCGGTATTCCTCCTTTTCGTGGACCTACAGGACTTTGGAGTAAATATGATCCAAAAATTCTTGATATTGATTTTTTCTTATCTCATCCAGATATAAGTTGGAAATATATAAAAGAAATTTTTTATGATTATATGCAAAATGTAAAACCAAATAAAGCCCATTATTTTTTAGCAGAACTTGAAAAAAAAGGATTATTAAAAGGAATTATAACTCAAAATATAGATAATTTACATCAAAAAGCTGGAAGCAAAAATGTAATAGAGTTTCATGGAACTGCAAGTAAACTGGAATGTATAGATTGTAAAAGCAAATTTCCTGCTAACTCTATCTCTCTTAAAAACCTTCCACCTCTTTGTCCTAAATGTGGAGGAATACTAAAACCAGATTTTGTATTTTTTAAAGAACCAATTCCAACTGAAGCATTTGAAAAGTCAATTTATTTAATGCAAAATGCAGATACAGTACTTGTAATAGGTACTACTGGAGAAATTATGCCAGCAAGTGAATTGCCATTTTTAGCAAAACAAAATGGAGCAAAAATTATTGAAATAAATATAGAAAGCTCAAATTATACTAA
>JALVUH010000169.1 GCA_027035735.1 Nautiliaceae bacterium | reverse complement strand
ATAGAGAAAATACTAAAAATATTTCTCTTGCTAAAAAGTTTATTCTGATGAAAATCCTTCTTCTTAATTTCGCTACTTATTTAGCTATTATTTTTATACTTCTTTTAATTTTTCAAACACTCTCATAAAATTATTTGTATTTATTAGCTATTAGATGAGGTTGATTTGATATAATTGTATAAAAAGCGAGTAAGGTTTAAAATGACTATGCAAATAAATCCATCTAAGATATTCAAACTTAATTTAAGTGATGAAAATATAGAGGAGCTTATCGGAAAAGCTAAATTAATAAATCAAATAATAACATCTCTACCAGATGAAGAAGTTAAAAAGAATAAAGATGAATTTATAGCATTTAGCGAGGAATTAAATCAGCTATTAGAGGATATAGACGAAATTTTAATAAAAAGATATATAAAAGCATTAGATGAGCTTTTTGAGGCTGTAAATGCAGTTATAGAGACGATAAGCGATAAATTAGGGGAATATTCGGTTAAAAGTATTTTCATTAAAGAAGTAAAAGCAGATAGAAAAGATGATGTTATTCAAATATTAAGCGTAAAACATAGAAAAGAGGCTTATTAAAATTCCTCTACATCTTTTTTGTATTGGAGCAGTTTTTCAATTATTTTGTCTTTAAATGCTGGCGGTGCATATTGGAGTAATTCACATATCTGCTTGTCTTTTGGGTCGGTTGGAGTATTGCAATTAGCGAATAATGTCCCGCTTTCAAGCTCAATTTTAAACTCTTTTATTGTCTCTTTATTTACAGGTTTACCATTTTTTTCAAGTTCTTCTATTGTTTGTTTTATAGTTGGGAAAAGAGTTTGTAAATATTTTTTATCTTCTTCCCAATAATAAAGTGGAACTATACCTATAGGAGCAATATTATTAAAATCTTTTATAAAAGAATTAAAGTTTATTAGACTATTTTTAAAAAAAGAAAATTTTTCTTTTTCATAAAATTCTTTAGGATTAAAAACTTTTAGAGCATATAAAACTAAAATTTCAATTCTTATGTTTGCTAGAAAATTTATTTTGTCTCTTTCTATTGATTTTTTTACACTACTAATAATCTCTTTTTCTTCTTTTTTATATTCTTCTTTTATGTTTTTTTTGAAATTTTTAATAAATTCTTCAGGATTTTTAATGTAGTTTATGACATCTATTTGTTCATAATAGTTTTGGTTAATTATTCTATTTTTTAAGTCTACCTGTTTTAATAAATAATCAGTATCTAAAATAAAATCTGTTTTAAAGTTATGTTGTAAAATTTTTATTAGAAATAATTCATATTCGTCATAATCTAAATTTAAAAAATAAAGTATTTCTCTAATTTTAGATGAAAATTTAGTTAATTTGTAATCATATAATGTGTCTTCATCTATCTTAGAATCTATCATAAAAATTTCATTGTTATAACCTGCTAAAGCACATATTCCTAAAATATATTTAGTTTTATAGTTAAAGTCTAATTTCCCTTTTTCATATTTTTCTATTGCAGAAGCTGAAACCTCTAAATATTCTGCAATTTTTTTTCTACTATATCCTAAGTCTTTTCTTAATTTTTCTAAAAATTCATATTTTGTCATTGCTATCCTCCACATTTATGTGCATATTTATTTACATCAATGTAAAATATTGTTATAATACTTTCACAAATGTATGATAGCAAAAAACATTCCAGCACAAAAGGAGAGAAAATGGATAGACAAGCACTATTAGAGCAGTTAGGAGTAGAGGAAATTCAAAGACTTATGGCTGAGGTTATCAAAGATATGGTTAAAAAAGAGTGGTTAACACCAGATGAGCTTCAAGAAGAGTATGGTATCAGCATTCATGCACAAAACAGAATGAGAATGGAGAGAAAAATACCTTATAGCAAAATAGGAAAACACGTCAGATACAAAAGAAGCGATATTGAAAAATGGTTAGAAGACCACAAAATAGAGATGATAGGCAGATAATGAAAAAAGCAAGAGTTATCAAAAGAGGACATAAAAAGGAGATAAGATGGGATTTACTTAGCAATGAAAAAGTATTGGAGTGTATAGACAAACTTTTAAGCGGTGAAGTCATTAGTCAGGTTTTGAATAACTGCTCTATAGGCAGGGTTGCAAATATTATTGTTGAGATTAGAAAAGCTATCGGCTTTAATGCAATAGAAAATTATCACTTAGGTATCGGTAAAAATCAGGGTTACAGATTAGCTGATGATGAAATGGTAAAGCAGAGGTTAAATAAGCTAAGAGATGAAATCAAATCAAGAATAGAGGCAAAAAGAGCCTCTAAGGGTATCAAATCAAAGTAGCAATGAAATTATATCAGAAAGGGTATCAAATGAAAGTAGCAAAAATCATTCCAATAAGTGAAAACAAAGCAATCAGACTAAATGCAAGAGGTGAAGAGGAGTTAGTAGAGCTAAAAGCGGTTGAAAGCAAGTTTTACAATAAAGCACCTGTAAAAGAGAAATTATCCCTTAAAGGCGTAATTGATTTATTAAGCAGAAGCGATGAGGGATTAGATGAAGTAGAAGCACTACTTGCAGGTATAGACAGCTTTTTAGTTGATAGATTTTTAGATGGTTGGTTTGATGAGAATAAGGAAGCACAGGATGAAGTTAGAAAAGTTTTAAAATTGCTTGATATTGCAAGAGATAAGCTGGATACCATTCAAAGAGATGTCAGCATTTCATCATTATCGCTATTAGACTTAAATTAAAGGAGAGACAATGAATGCAAAACTTTTAAGAACTGCAAAAAATATTGATGTAGCAGTTAGGTTTTTAGGAGAAAAAATTGATGAGTTGGATGAGGTTTTAGAAAAACTTGATGGTAATTGTGAAATGAAAGATGAAGTTGTAGAGCTTGACCGCTTAACAAGTGATTTTAATGAATTATATGAACTTTTTTATAACTTATCACAAGAGCTTAATGAAGCAAAAGATAAATTTGATATAGAAAATGTTTTTAAGAGGTTAAGTATCAGCTTATGTTTATTACAAGATACAAGTAACAATTTGGAAGATTTAACAAAAATTATAGAACTTTATTGTAACGAAAAAGCAGAAAATTTAAATGAAATTTCTTTCAAAATATATTCTTTATATGAATTTATGAATTTGCAGTTAGAGGTATTAGAAAGAATAATTAGCAATCAATAATTTAATGAGAATTTAAAGGATTTTTAATGAATTATGCGAAAGAAGTTAACTATTATTTAGGAGTAAACTTTTTTAAAGCTCCTATTTATTCCAATGAAGAATTAAAAAAAATTATTGGTGTGAATTTATCAGAACTTAGACACTTATGGTTATTTAGCTCTAAAAATCATTTCAAAGAAGTAGTAGAAAAACTTATTCACAATGGTGTGAAAATTGATTTTGAAAAAGCAAATAGAGTTAAGGAGGGATAAAATGAAATTAGAAGTATTTAATAACAAAACTTTTGGAGCAGTGAGAGTATTAGCAGATGAAAGAGGTGATGTGTGGTTTGTGTTAAGTGATGTATGTAGAGTTTTAGGTCTTTCAAATCCTACAAAAGTTGCAAATACTATTGATAAAGATGACCTAACTATTATTCAGGTCACAGATAATCTTGGAAGAATACAAAAAGTAAATGCTGTAAATGAAAGCGGTTTATATCAAGTTATTTTCCAAAGCAGAAAGTCACAAGCTAAAAAATTCAAAAAGTGGGTAACAAGTGAAGTGTTACCAGCTATTAGAAAGTATGGCTTATATGCAACTGATGAAGTAATTGAAAAAACTCTCAATAATCCTGATTTTATGATTAAGTTATTAGAAGAACTTAAAAAAGAAAGAGATGAGAAAGCAAAACTTCAAGAAAAAATAACTCTTTTAACTCACACTAAAAAGACTTATACCACTACGGAAATAGCAAAAGAGCTTGGCTTTAGAAGTGCAAGAGAACTTAATAAAAAACTTGAAGATATGAAAATTCAATATAAGGTCAATGATACTTGGGTATTGAGTGCTAAATATGCAGATAAAGGATATGAAAGCATTAAGCAAATATCGCTTATTAATGGGAATATAGTCTATGACAGACGCTGGACGCAAAAAGGAAGAGAGTTTTTATTAGAACTCTTCAAAAATTATACCACATCTTCAGCTTAAAGGATAACGATGAAAAAACTTTACAGCATATCAGAAGTGAAAGTAATCAAATTAAGCGATACAGCATATCAGGTAGAAGCAGGGGAAAAAGCTATCGTAATCCCTGCTAAAAGCCGTCAAGAAGCCTTAAAAAAGGCTTGCAGGTATCTACCTATTAACTGCAATGAATTACGCTTATAACCTCATCAAAAAGGAAAATAATGAGAGATTTTATAGTAATAAGGCAAAAAGCCTTTTATGAGTA
>JALVUH010000168.1 GCA_027035735.1 Nautiliaceae bacterium | reverse complement strand
TTAATACTGTGGGATTTAAATATTCTAGAACAAATTTTCAAAATCTTTTATCTCAAACAGTAAAATCTGCAACTGCTCCTCAGGGAACTCTTGGAGGTAAAAATCCTTTACAAGTTGGACTTGGAGCCACTGTTAGTGCGGTTGAGACTATTTTTAAACAGGGAAGTATTCAAAATACGGATAAAAATACTGATATGGCAATAAGTGGAGATGGTTTTTTTGTAGTTAGTGGAGATGGAGGAAAAACTTATAAATATACAAGAGCTGGAGATTTTACATTTGATGCAAATGGAGATTTTGTAGATCCTAATGGATATATAGTTCAAGGATGGTTAGCCGATCCAGAAACTCATAAAATTGATACAGCTAGTGGAGTAAAACCCATTTCTATTCCACCTGGACTTACTACACCTGCTCATGCAACAAGTAAAATTCATATAAAAGCAAATCTGAATAGTGGAGATCATATTACCGAAATGAGTGGTACTAGAGCTACAGTAGACCCTCTTGATGATATGAATGGACTTTATGATGTAAATGGAAATGTTATTAAATTAACTCCAGATGTAGATTATATTTCTATTGCAATTGATAAAAATAACGATGGTGTAATTGATACAAATACAGAAATTTATAAATTTACCTATGGTAAAAGTACTTCTGATACAGATTTTAAATTTACTACAATTAAAGATTTACTTGATGATATCAATTATATTATAAGAGATACAACAGGTGAGACTCCATCTTCTAAATATAAGGTTTATTTAAATGGTAATGGACAAATAGTAGACCCTGAAAATAGAATAAAAACAGAAGTTCATCTAGCTTCTACAAATAATATTTTACAAAATATTTTTAAAGGACTTGATGGACCTTCAACAACTTCAGGAAATATAAAAGCTATTCAAAATTCTTTTATAGGTGCTGATGATGTTGGAGAGTTATTTAATTCAAATGGAGATGCTTTTAATTTAGAAGATGGTCAGGGTATTACAGCTAGTATTACAGGACTTGGTGAGACTAGAAAATTTATTTATACTTCAACACCTATTAATGAAACGAAAGGATGTACTACTACAAATGGTAGTTATCAGCCAAAAGATCCTATTATTACAGATTCAAATGAAGGACTTCATTGGACTTATGATTCAAATAATAAAAGAGCATTTTTTAATGTAGGACAAAAAATTCAAATTACTTATGGAGATTCAAATAATACTACTAAAACTTATGTATATGGAAAAGATTTTCAGACAATAAATGATTTGTGTTGTTTGATGAATTCTGATTTGAGTAATTTGGGAGTTGATGATGTAGTTAGTGTAAAAGATGGAAAAATAGTTGAAAGTAATGGAAACGGAATTCAAAATGCTCAAATAGAAGATTCAAATGGAAATGCCGCAGATTCTAACAGTGACACACCTCTTGGTAGGCTTCAAGCAATTTTTAGTGGTCTTGATAATAGTGGAGCTTCTACTAAACTTATTAAGAAAAATGATATTTATTATTTTCATGATATTGAAGATTTAGTTCATTTATGGCAAATGGCAATAGATGATAGTGGGGATCCATTAAATTCTACTACTCAAAATAGTGGAACAGTTGATATTAATAAAGATGGAAAAATTCAAATACAAAATACTTCTTCAACTTCATTTAATGTAAGTGTAGCAGGATATCCTGCAAATGGAGAAGATAATCAATTGTTTACAGAGGCTTTTTCTCCTATTAATGGAAGCTTAGATGCAGGAGGAGTTTCTACTACTCAAAATATGAATGCAGCAATTCATACCACAAGTATAGATGTATTTGATTCTCTTGGAGCAAAACATACTCTTACACTTCATTTTAGAAAATGGCATACTTCAACAAATCCAAATGATCCAACAGTTTGGAAATGGTATGCAGAGGTTCCTGCTCCTTCAACACTTGATCAGCCAGCATATGGAGATATTAAATTTAATCCAGATGGAAGTTTAAAAAGTTTTAATCCTCCAAGTTTAATTTTTAATCCAAATAATGGTGCTAATCCAGGTCAGGATATTCAATTAGATTTAGGGACATTAGGAAAATTTGATGGAATTACCTCTTTTGAGGCTCCAAGTACTACTTCTGGACAAACTCAAGATGGATATCCAGGAGGAGATTTGCAACAATTAACAATAGATCAAACAGGTACAATTATTGGAGTATTTACAAATGGAAGAAGTTACTCTTTAGCTCAAGTAGCTTTAGCAAAATTTGTAAACAATGAAGGATTAATGAGTGAGGGAGGAACTCTTTTTAGTGCTTCTCCAAATTCAGGTGATCCAATCATAGGTACAGCGGGTACTGGTGGTAGAGGTAGTATTCAACCAAGTGCTCTTGAGATGAGTAATGTTGATTTAAGTAGAGCATTGACAGAACTTATTGTTATTCAAAGAGGATTTCAAGCAAATGCAAAAACTATTACTACATCTGATCAAATGTTAAATACGCTTCTTCAATTGAAACAATGATATAATTCCGCTAAATTCTTTTTAGCGGAGTTTTTAAAATGCAAAAATTATTTGAGAAAAATATAAAATTTTTTTATAAAAATCTGCCATCTTATTATAATCTTATAACTTCTATAAAAGATAGACGATTTTTAATAAAAAATAATAATATTTATGATAAATATACAAAAAGTTATATTTATCCTAATTCTATAGAAGAAGACTCCAAAAAATTTGCTTTTTATCCTACTCATAATGATTTATGGCAAAAAGATTTTACTTATATTTTGCCAAATAGATGGGATGAAGATAAATTTTATATAACTGGGAAAATAATTAATAAATTAATTAATAAATATCAAAATTTACCTCATACTCAAGGATTTTATTTTGATAAAAATTTTTTACCTACTACCATAATTTATGGACTTTTATCAGGTTATCATTTGGAACTTTTAGTAAATAATTTTAAATTTCAGTCTTTATTAGTATATGAGCCAAATGTAGAATTTTTTGCTATAAGTTTATATTTTGTGGATTATGAAAAGTTATATTCTTCTCTTGGAGAGAGATTTTTTATGCAAATAGGAGGTAGATTAAAAGAAGAAGTAGTAGAAAAATTTTTATATGAAAGAGTTATAACTTCTACATTTTTGCATTTATCTCTCACAACTTATAATCATCCATTGATAGAAGATTCAAAAAATATTTTTAAAAATATAGCTTCTGCTAAAATTAGAGGATGGGGAACTTATGAAGATGAAATGATAGGAATTAAAAATCACCTAAAAAATATTGATAAATTTAAACTTCTTTTACAATCAAAAAAAATAGATGTACCAATATGTATAGTAGCAAATGGTAAAAGTTTAGAAAAAAGTATAGAATTTTTAAGAAAAAATCAAAGTTCAATGATAATAATTTCTGTAGGAACAGCCCTAAAACCTTTAATGAAAGAAGGGATAAATAGTGATTTTCATATAGAACAAGAAAGAATTGAACTTTTAATTGAAGCTTTGAGAGATGTGTTACCTGATTATAATGGATATTTTATAGGTGCGAGTGTAGTTAATCCAAAAGTCTTTAAAATGGCTAAAAATCCCTTAATGTATATAAGAAATGGATTTACTTTTGAGAAGTTTTATAATACTCCTCTTAAATTAAGCTCTCCTCTTGTAGGAAATGCAGGAGTGGCAATAGCTTCAATGTTTTCTAAAGAGTTGTATCTTGTAGGAATGGACCTTGGATTTAGGTTAGGAGAGAGAAAACATTCAAAAAATAGTTTTTATGATAAAACAGATGATGTTCCAACAAAAGGATTAAAAATTAAGGGTAATTTTAGTGATGATATTTATACAGATTCTTTGTTTTTAACTTCAAAAGAAAATATTGAAAAACTTATAAAATTAAAAGATTTAAAAGTGTATAATTTAAGTGATGGAGTATATATTAAAGGAACTATTCCACTTAAAGATAAAACTTTACCAAAAATAGATAAAAATAGAGCAATAAAAGAGATTTTAGATTCATTTAAATATAAAAAATATTCAAAACCTCAAGTAAATCCAAATAGATTATTATTAGCAGTTTCTACAGCTCTTGATAAAAAAATAAATTCTTATAAAAAATTAACAGGACTTATTGATTTTTTGGAAGATTTAATTAAAGAATATTCTTTAAAAGATGAAATGAGTTATAATTTAGTTAAAGGTTCTTTATGGCATATACTTTTTAATCTTTATGTTTTAAGTCATAAAATTTCTATTAAAGATTTTAATAAACTTGCAAAAATAGTCAAAAAAGAGATTTTTAAATTTGAAGAAATTTCTTAATTTCTCTTGAATTTCGTGTATTTATAATATCTTTTCTCTCAGCCCATCCTCTTCTTGCTTGATTTATGCCATATTTTATAAATTTTAATTCATTTTTATTTTTAGCAGTTGAAACAATAGAAATTTTTAC
>JALVUH010000167.1 GCA_027035735.1 Nautiliaceae bacterium | reverse complement strand
AAATCTAAAACTACTTATCTCCTCATATATTTCCAAATTAAAAAAATAATAGGAATATCTAAAATAAAGGCAATAATTACAGCTTTTATAGTACCATATGGGTCATGAGTTAAAGGCAATCCTCCCGTATTCATACCAAAAAATCCTGTAACTAAACTAAGAGGTAAAAAAATACCTGATAAAATCGTTAAAATAAACATAATTTTATTCATTTTTTCATCTTGTTTTGCTTTATAAAATTCATATAAATAATCAAGTTTTTCAATAGCATTTTTAGCAAATCTAAAAGAACGATTTATATGCTCATTCAAATCCACAAATGCAAAATTTTCTTGCAGTTTATAATATTTTATAAATCTTTCAAAAGCTATCATAGCATGAGCCATAAGTCTTTCAATCAAAACTAACTCTTTTTTAAGTTTTAACCATTCATTTGAAAATGTTTTTGGGATATTGTTTTCATATAAATTATCTTCTATTTTGGCAATTTGCATATGAAATTTATTTAGTTTTGCTAAGATTTTATCAATTCTTACATCAAGATAGTTATATAAATCTTCATATCCTCCTAATTTTTCAAAATCTTGCTTTTCTCTGTTAAAAATATAAACTTCATTTTCCTTTATTAAAAATGCATACGAATAAACTTCTACTCTACTTTCTTTAATAAAAGGAAGCCTAAGAATCAAAATTCCATACTCTTTAGTAGTTTCAAAATCACTTGGATGTTCACTGTTTAAAATGTCATCTATTAAATATTTGTTTTTTAAAAATTTCATAAAAATTCCTTTTTATACCAGCGGCTAAAAAGATAAAGTGTCCAAAGATGCTGTTTATATCTTTTATGTCCTGTTTTTATTATCTCTTTTAAATACTCTTCGTTAAAAATTTTTGATTTTCTATTTACATCAATAATCAATCTAAGCTCATTTTCCTCTTTTAACCATTCCAAAAATGGATATGCAAAACCTTTTTTTCTTCTATAAATTATCTCATTTGGAAGATATTTTTTTGCAACTTCTTTTACTAAGAATTTTTTAGTACCTCTAACATTTTCTGGCAAAGAAAAAACAAATTCTACCAAATCTCTATCCAAAAAAGGACTTCTTGCTTCAATAGTATGCGCCATAAACATTTTATCAAGTTTCATAAGAAGTACCTCTGCTAGCCAAACTTTTAAATCAAAATATGTAAAATCAAAACTTCTCCATCCCTTTACAAATCGTTTATAATCCACTTCTTTTGCTTTAACTTTTAAAACTTTATTAATTTGTCTTTGAAAAAAAGTTTCATTAATGCCTCTAAAAACTATTTCATCTGCAAAAAATCTTCTAAACACTTCCCACTCTTTAATATCTTCAGGATATCTTTCAAGATATTTTTTAAGCCACTTTTTATTTGGAATAAATGCCTTAAAAAATCCCAAAAACTCTTCATATCTTCTATATCCCAAAAAAAGCTCATCACTTCCTTCTCCACTCAATACAACTTTTAAAGGAATTTTTGAAGCAAGGAAATTTGCTGGGAAAAAAGAGCTATCAGCAATTGGTTCATCCATTTGATATAAAACATTTTCAAAATGAGAAAAAAAATCTCTCTTTGTATAATTAATTTCATAATGTTCAGAGTTTATATAATCTGCTACAATTTTTGCATATTTTCTTTCATCATAATTGCTAAATCCCTCATATCCTATACTAAAAGTTTTTATTTTCTTAAATTTTGAAAGTATTGAAGCTATTAAAGAGCTATCAACTCCTCCACTAAGAAGTGAACCTATTTCAACTTCTCCTTGAAGTCTTTTTTTGATTGAATTTACAAGAAGTTTTTCTAATTCATTCTTAGCATTCTCTACTCTCCACTCTTCATTCTCTACTCTTTCAAAATCATACCATCTCTTAATCTCTCCATCATAAAAACATCCAGCAGGTAATTTATAAATCCCTTTATAAATAGTATTTGGGGCTATTGAAGAATTATAGGCTAGATATTCAGCCAAAGCATCAAAATTGATTTCTTTATTTAAAAAAGGCAAAATTGCTTTAATTTCACTACTAAAAATCCCGTTTCTTGTAAAATAAAGAGGCTTTTTGCCAAATTCATCTCTAAATAAATAAAGCTTTTTATCAAAAATTGCAATTGCAAACATACCATCTATTTTTTTGACAAAATCAACACCAAATCTTTTCCATAATTCATAAATAACTTCAATCTCTGTATTAACATTTAAATTGTATTCATATATTAAATTTTTGTAATTATAAATTTCTCCATTAAATACAATTAAAATATCTTCTTTTAAAAAAGGTTGATTTTTTATATTTATATTTTCTATAGCAAGTCTATTAAATCCAAATGTAGCTTTTGAATTATTTTTAACCCCTTGAAAATCAGCTCCTCTATGAAGCATAATATCAAGAGCAGTTTTTACTTTTTCTTTATTAATTTCACAAATTCCAAATATTGCACACAAAGTTATCCTTTTTTGATAGAATTTTACAAAAAGGATTTAAATGAAAGAAGTTTTTAAATACACATTTTTAAGTATAGCTGAATGGAAAAAATTTTTAATTGTAGTTTTAATTGTTTCTATTTTAACATTAATAGAAGCTTTTCCAGTAATTAGTATTGCAGCATTTTTATTTGAAAAGCTTTTATATTTAAGTATTGGAGTATTTTTAATTTATATTTTAAAACGTTCATCAACTCCTGAAATTTATTATGAAAATTTACAAAAAAATCATATTTCAACTTTTCTGTTCCATTTTTTACCAAGTGCAAGCGGAATACTTTTAGCTCTTATTATTATAGGTTTTTTTTGGTTTATGTTTTTTATTTTAATCTTGCAATTTAGCGGAGCTATGTTTATTTTAGTAAATCCTCATAATTTTTTAAATGCTCTAGCAACTACTACATTTATCACCAAAATTTTAATTGGATTTTATTTAATTTATTTTATGTTTTATAGTTATATTTTTTTAGGTAAATTTGGAGAAGCTTTAAATAAAGAAGAATTCAAAACAGCTTTTATAGCAATGTTATCATCTCTTATTGATTTTAAGGGATGGATAAAAACATTTAATTTAAAATATTTTATTATATTTACTATATGGAGTGTTATAATTTTTGTAATTTATACTTTTACAGCTTTTGTATATATTTTTAATATTTTCCCAACCATTCAAACACATCCAAATTTTACACTTATAATTATTCCTATTTTTGTAGGAATTACTACAATACTTTCATATTTTACTTATTTTAGTGCCCATTTCGCTTATAAAGCGATGGATTAAGCTATATCCATCGCTGAAGCTGGTTTTTCTTCTACTATTCTAAAATCAGTAGCATCTTGAGGTACTTGTACTATTTTTGTCTTAGTTACTACTCTCTCAGGCAAATGAATTTCTTTTCCTCTTACATGAATAGTTGTTGGTCTTATTGTCATTTTATATGTAATTTTAATACCATATACATCGTTTCCAAATTTATTTTTATAAACTCCTGGACCTTCTACTGTTATATCAAATGCATCTGCTGGGAAATAAATTCTTTTAGCATATTCTCTTTTTCTTCTTGGAAGGTAATATACTAGCCACAATACTTTCGCTCCACCTTTATATTTTGCTTCTGTTGGGATATAAGTTTCTGATTTTTCTTCTTCTTCAAGAAGTTTTTTAATATAATCTTCTGCTGTTGTTTCAAAATCTTCTTCACTAATTGTTTGATACATTCTATCCCATTCATTAACTTCTGCTATTATATTAGCAAGTTCTATACTTCTTTCTTTTTCACCATTAATAAGTTTATCAATAGCAGATAAAATACCTTCATCAAAATGTTCTTCAAATTCTTCTAAATAAGGAAGTGCTGAAAGAATATCAACTGCTTTTTTTAATTTATCTAAACATTCTACATTTTCACATAAAACCATAGCTTTTCTGATATCACAAAACTCACTTCTAAGCTCTTCCAAAATATTAACACTAAGTTTTAAACTAAATACAGAATTTGTAAGCTCTTCTACTACTCTTTGAGGAATTTGTTTCAATTGTTCTTCAATATTTAACTCTTTTTTCCAAGGCTCATACTCTTTATCAAATCCTTTATATTTTGCTACATAATTTGCAGTTTTAACTGTCGCCCTATTTTCTTCTAATGCTACTTGTCTAACTTCTTCAATTTTATCACCAAATTTTTTTTGCCAAAATGGAGAATAAGTTAAAGTACATAAATAATCACTTCTTTTTTTAAGCTCAGTTAACTCAGCATCATCTTCTACAATAAGCATTTCATCTCTAATAATACAATTTATTCTTTTTATATCTTCAACTGTTTCTACTTTTCCATAAATTCTTCCCATAATCCCCTCCTTTAATTTTCATTTAATAAATTATATAATAAAACTTTAAAACTTGTCAATCAATTTTTTTGAATTTCTTCTATTAAAGTAAAAA
>JALVUH010000166.1 GCA_027035735.1 Nautiliaceae bacterium | reverse complement strand
TCAAATATATCAGGTGTTAAAATATATCTACCAATAATTGCTAAATTACTTGGAGCTTTATCAATTTCTGGTTTTTCTACCATATTATCTATCATAAAAACATCTTTTTCAATTTCTCTGCCACTAATTACTCCATATTTATTAACTTCTTCTTTTGGAACTTCTTCAATTGCAACAATAGTACATCTAAATTTTTTATAAAGTTTTACCATTTGTGATAATACATCCCCTTCACATAAATCATCTGCTAAAACAACAGCAAAAGGATTATTTCCTATAAGTGGCTCTCCTGTTAAAACTGCATGACCAAGCCCTAGCATCTCTTTTTGTCTTACATAAGTAAAAGTACATTTTTCTATCATTTCATTTGTTTCATGAAGAAGTTTGGCTTTACTTGAATCTTTTACTTTTTCTTCAAGTTCAGGAGAATAATCAAGATAATCTTCAATTGCTCTTTTATTTCTACCTGTAACAAATCCTATTTCAAAAATCCCGGCATTCATACACTCTTTTATTCCATAATGAATAAGTGGCTTGTTTACAACTGGTAACATCTCTTTTGGAACTGATTTTGTAGCTGGCAAAAATCTTGTTCCATATCCAGCAGCCGGGAAAAGTGCTTTTTTTATCATCTTTTCTCCTTTAAAAATTTAATAAATACAACTATTTTCCTTTTTTTATCTTTAAATAGCACACTATTTTTTTTCACAATATAAATTATATATTTTGATTTTTGAACAAAACCATTAGATGTCTTTTTTATGAATTTGAGTGACAAAGGCTTTTTAGAAAGAATTTTATCAAAAAAATCCTTTTCATAACCATAAAAATAATGTTTTATAAAAAAATATTTATTAAAACATTTATTATTAACACAAATTTGATTTTGTTTTAACAAAAATTTAATTGGGAAATTTCCGGCTTTATAAATAATTATCTCTTTATATCCAAAACCTTCTTTTAAAAATCCTTCATCTGAAATTTTTATTTTAGGAGAATTTATTGTTACAAAAATAGGAGTTGTTTTTGGAGCACATCCTATAAAAAAAATAAAAAGCACAAAATAAATTAAAAATTTCATCTAACTTTCTTTATTTTAAAATTATTAATCTTAAAAATTTTAGATGGTTCTCCTTCAAAAAAACCTCTTTTTTCTTCTACTATTATATCAGCTACATCTCTTGCCCATTTTTCATCAAAATTTTTACCTGCTAAATTAGCTGAAGTTGAATACATCCATTTAAATTTTTTTAAAAACTCTAAATGTCTATTATCTTTTACTACTCTAAAAGAATCTCTATTTGGATATATAAAAGTAGTTTTTTTAGCTCTTCTAACTTGTTTTTTAAATCTGTTTGGAACTCTCACAAATCTTTTTAAAGTAGCTAAGCTATCTACTTCTTTTAATATTTTTTGATTTATTGGTCTATTTTTGATTTTATTGAGCTTTTTATAATCTTGAGATAAAAATCCAACAGTAGTATCAGTTTGAGTTAGATATACTTTATTTGGATTCATTTTTATGCCTTAAAATAATTGCAATTTCATCCATTTGAAGTTGTTCTTTTTGTTTTTGTTTTTTTAATATTTTTTTTATTTCTTCAACTTGGAGATATTTCATTTTTTCATATTCAATATTCGCTTTTTTATATTCTTCTAAGAGCTCTTTTTTTCTATTATCTAAAATATTTATTTGATTTTCAAAATTATTTATCTCATCCATCAAAGCATTTTGTATAAGTTTATATTGATTAAATTCACTAAAACTTCCACTATTTGGAAAAGAAAAAGAAGAAAGCTTATTTTGAAGCTCTTTTATCTTTTCATTTAACATAGCTATTGAAGAATTTATTTTTTGAATATTTCTCTCAATCTTTTCAACTTCATTTTTTTTAATTTTTACAATTGAATCAAACTTAGTCTTCATCTTATAATAGTTGAATTTCTATCAGCACCAGTTGAGATATATTTTATATGAGTGCCTATATTATCCTCTAAAAACTCTATATATTTTTTAGCATTCTCTGGCAAATCTTCCCATTTTGTAACTCCAGCACTTCCGCTCCATCCATCAAGCTCTACATAAATTGGCTTAATTCCATCAAGTTCACTTGGAAAATAATCTATTTCTTCTTTATCTCTTTCATAACCTACACAAACTTTAACTTTTTCAAACCCATCCAATACATCAAGTTTCATAATAGCTACTTCATCACATCCATTTAAAGTAATTGCATAACGAGCTGCTATTATATCAAACCATCCACATCTTCTAGGTCTTCCTGTAGTAGTACCAAATTCATGACCTTGCTCTCTTATCTTATCTCCAGCTTCTCCTAAATCTTCTGTTGGAAAAGGTCCATTTCCAACTCTTGTAGTATAAGCTTTAGCAATTCCTATTACTTTATTTAACGCTTTTGGAGGAAGTCCAGAGCCTGTAAGAGCTCCAGAAGCTATAGTATTTGAACTTGTTACATAAGGATAAGTTCCATGGTCTATATCAAGTAAAGTTGCCTGAGCGCCTTCAAGAAGCATATTTTTATCCATATTATCCCAAAGATATTTTGTAGTATCAGTTATATTTTCAATTAACTCATCTTTATAAAATTCAAGCTCTTTTCTGAGTTCATTCATATCAGGAATTTCAATCTCCAAATACTCAAAATATCCTTTATTCATTTCATAATAATGAGCTAACTTTTCCATTAATTTATCTATATTTCTAAGCTCCCCCATTCTAACACCAACTCTTGCTATTTTATCAGCATAAGCAGGTCCTATACCTCTTCCTGTAGTTCCTATTGCATTTTTTCCTCTAAGTCTCTCACGAGCTTTATCTATTTGAATATGATGGTCAAGTATCATATGAGCTTTATCTGAAACTAAAAGTTTTTTCTTTATATCATGATCAAACTCATTTATCTCTTTGATTAATTGCTTTGGATAGACAACAACTCCATTTCCTATTACATTCATAGCATTTGGATTAAGCACACCACTTGGAAGAAGATGTAAAGCATACTTTTTACCATCAACTACTACCGTATGTCCTGCGTTATGTCCACCTTGAGAGCGAATTACTATATCATAGTTCTTTGCTACTAAATCAACTATTTTTCCTTTTCCTTCATCCCCCCATTGAAGTCCAACTATCAAATCAGCCATCTACATCCTTTAATAAATTATCTGTATAAATAGAAAATCCAACACTTTTTATATCATCTACTATATAACTTCCACCTTTTGAAATAATATCATTTTTATTAATTATCCTATAAAAAACTCCATCATAATATCTCAAATTTGCTACATAAAGTGGTTCATAAATTGGATTAAATTCACTAAACTCTAACATCTCTTTAAGATATTCTCTAATCTCAGTTGGAAATTCATTAATATTTGTATTTTTATCAAAAACTAATAATTTCTTCATCCAATTATCAAATTTATAAATTCGCTGTTTTTTTATATCTTCTAATGAAACTCCACTAAGTTTTGAAGCAATCTGAGGAATCTTAATATGTGAGACAATTAAAGGATAATTTTTATTTAGCCTATTTAAAATATTTAAATTTGTTTTTAAAATTTCTCTCAAATCACCTTCAAGCCACTCAGCCCCTATTTGATTTATTTCAGTTGATGGAGCACGAAATACTGGCTGGATATAAAACCACTTTTTAGCTTCGCTTTTTAGTCTTTTAATAACAAGTCTAATTACATCAATAGAGCTATCACCCCTTAGGGCTAAAGTTCTATTCTCTTTATCTGTACATCTAATAAGCTCTTTTTCACTTAAAGCCTCTAATTGATGATAAGAAAAGTATGGAGTTACAATCTCTTCATACTCTTCATTTTCAAATACTTCACTTGCTATATGTTCAATTTCTCTTTTAATCTTAGCTTTTTTCCCAAAATAAAGCTTTGCTCCATCTGGAATATCGTGTGCGAAAATCATTTATACTCTTTCACTGAAACATCAACAGATTTTATTAGAAACCAAGCTAAAATAAATAGTAAGATAGTTAAAAGTATGTATTTCATCTTTTATCCTCCAATTCCTTTAATAAACTTCTAATTTCTTTTTTATAACTAACTTGAACAAAATAAAATAAAATTAATATTAAAAACCCATTACACTAAAAATTATACTAACTAAATCCTCTTTATGAAAAATTTTATACAAAAGACTTATTTCACCACTTACTATAGCAAACATAACAACAAAAATATTCCTTAAACTATCTCTAATTAAATCAATTTCAATTTTTATTTTTCCCATTAAATCTTTATCTTCTCTTCAGTATAAACCCTAACAGCTGTTCCATCATATTTTCTAATATTTAATTCATCTAAAGCAAGCTCAACTGCATTTAAAATATGAGCTATTTTATAATCTTCAATAAGTCCCATATTATTTATTCTAAAAAGTTTTCCTTTCATAAAATCTTGTCCACCAGCTACATTTACTTCATATTTAGTTTTTAAAATTTTTCTTAGTTCCTCTGCTTTTTCAAAATAAACTGCAGCCATTGATTTAGCTGGCTCTTGAGGAAAAATGCTAAGTCCTATAGCTTCAAG